>JBCDCH010000001.1 GCA_039182125.1 Planctomycetota bacterium | reverse complement strand
GAGGAATGCGTCGTACTTCGCCCGGCCTGGCGTATCGGGCGGAAGCTCGCGCATGAACTCGACCCAGTTCTTGCCGGTCGGGTTGTCGAGCTTCCAGATTGGCAGGTCCGTCCAGCAATAGCCGATGAGGTTCGGGTTGTCGCGGTTGGCGAGACAGAGTTCGCGCATGATCCCTTCGATCCGCTTCTGCTCAGCGGGATCGAAAATGTCGACGAACCGCAGGCTGTCGTCGCCCTGCCTGTAGAGCGAGATCGGCACGAAGTGGTTGCGGCTGTCGAGGTAGGGCAGGTCGGCTTTGAGTTCTTCCGGGGTGCCGTAGCCGTACGCGTTGAAGCCGAGCGCTTTGACGGCCTCGGCGATGTCCTCGACCGGTTCCGCATGGTTGCCGTGTGCGAGGTGCGTCACGCCGTGCGCGAAGAAGGGACGCCCGTCGGTGTCAACGAGCCACCAACGACTTTCGGACTTGGCGAGTTGAATCACGCCGCTCGGGTGACTGGCAGCCATCGCCGGCCACGAGACAAGTACCGCCACGACAGACAGGAGGAGGTAACGCATCGAAGTCATCTCCAAAGAAGACATCGCGGAAACTGAATCGCGGGCGCACAGACGCCGACCCGTTCAGGGAAGTCCCAAGATAATGAGCGCACTCGCGCGTGTCACAGGCGGCCAACCGGACACGCTTCTGTAGGCCACGTCCGCCGGTTAAGCTCTGGGTTGAGCGTGCTTCCGTTGTAGATGCTTAGCGACGCGATCGTTACGCGAGTCGGCGGCGCTTTTTCCAGCCTAGGCCGCCGATGAGGCCGATCGTGGCGAGACCGGCCCAGGCGCTGGCGGGCAGCGGGATGATCGTTTCGTCGCCGTCATCAATGGCCGAGAACGTCAGGATCAGCGGCTCAAGGCCGAACTCCAACTCCGCGTCTTCGGCGGAGATGTCGATCGTGTAGAGGAAGAGATAATCGTCGGGCGGCAGGATGCCGCTGGCGGTCTGTGATGCCTCGTCGAAGTCGCCGACGAACCCGCCGTTGGGCTTGTAGGAGATGCCGGTCTCGTCATCGATCGAGCGGGAGACGACGGTGAACTTGGTTTCCGTGGCGGTGTTGAGGCGGGCGAAGCTCGTGAATCGGCCGCCGTCGAGGATATCCGCCGTGCTCGAACCGAAGTTGGTCTGGTCGAAGAGCGTCAGGTCGTACGCGGTGGGGGTGTCGATGGTGAACTCGATGCGGACGGTGGTGCCGCCGGTGGTCAGGGGCACGCCGTCGGCAACCGGCTCAACTTCCGGGTCGCCGAAGGACGTGAGCGACGCGGCGAACGAGCCGATGATCGAATCTTCGTTGAGGGTCGTGGCGTGGGAGAACGAAGCACTGCCGGTGCCCGACTCGGCGAACACGTCGACATCGACGGTGCTGAAGTCATCCGTCGCGGCAACGATCTCATCGGTGGAGTCACCGGTGCTGACGAAGACGCTGCGATCGGCCTTCGTGTAGGTCGGGGCGGCAAACGTGGCAGCGGTGAAAATGCCGCCGAGGGTAACGGTGGCGGCGGTGGTCAGTGCGGTGGCGTGCTTCATGGTCGGTGTCCTTGCTGAGCGCGAGATTGTCGCGCGCATGGTCCGTTTATGTCAAACGAATTTCGACCGGCCATTCGGCATAGACGCCCCTATCGAGCCAGCCAGGCGTGGTTTTGGTTATGGGACGTCGTGATCCAGCAGGATTTCGCTTGCGTCACGTGGGAGTTGCTGTTGGGGCAGGGGCTTCGGGCGGCTCGCCGCTCAGCACACGCCAGACGTCCCGGACGACCCAGCTCATGTTCTGCACGGCGGTTTTCGTGCGGCTGGCCATGTGCGGGGTGAGGATCGCGCGGTCGGGGAAGTCGCGCAGGATGTGCGCGTAGGCCGAGTCGGCGGCGGGGGGCTCGGGGTCGTACACGTCGAGCGCGACCCCCTCGAGGCGATCGTCAGCCAGCGCCGCGTGGACCGCGTCGGCATCGACGCACATGCCTCTGCTTGTATTGATTAGCCAGCGGACATTTCGGCTGAGTTCCTCCTCGGCGACAAGGCCGCGATTGTCCGGGCGGCCGTCAACGTGAACCGTGAGCAGGTCGCAGCGCGACACGAGTTGCTCGTGCGAGACCGACTCCGCCGGCACATCGATCAGCGCGTCCACGTCAGCGACGTCGTGGTAGAGCACGCGCATGCCGAACCCGTGGTGCGCGACGCGGCTGACCGCGTGGCCGACCCGGCCCATGCCGAGGATGCCGAGCGTGAGTTCGTGCAGATGCTCGCCGGCGTCCTTGCGGTAAGCCGTGAACTGATCGGCGGTGGGGAAGCTTGTGAACGCGTGCCAGGGCCGGACGAGTTTGACCATGAGCCCGGCGACGAGTTCGGCGACGGCGCGGGTGTTGGCATCGGGGGTGTAAACGACTTCGATGCCACGCGCGCGGCACGCGGCCACGTCGATGTGTTCGATGCCGACGCCGCCGCGACCGACGACTTTCAGGTTCGGCCCGCCGTCGAGCAGTGCGTCGTCGACCGGCAGGTACGAACGCACGATGAGCCCGTCCGCTTCGGCCAGGGCCGATGCGAAGGTGGGATCATCTTTGCGGACTTCGAGAACGCGGCAGCGCTCGGCCAGCCAGGCGAGCGGGGCAGGCGCGGAACCTTCGGCGACGAGCACGGTCTGGGCCATGCCGTCACGGTAGTGTCGTGCTAGTTGGCAAAGGAGAAGTAGCCTTCGTTGACGTGGCTGACCACGCTGCGGCAACGGCCGACGGTGACCGATACCTCACGCTCGACGCCACGCTTGTCGTTGAAGATCAGCGTGCCTTGCGTGTCGGGGTCGAATGCCTCGGTCGCCAGGAAGCCGGCGGCGTTGTCCGAGAGATCCCGGAGGTAGACGGTGCGGCGGATGCGGCCAATAACGAACGTCGCCGGGGCGACGTAGGCCTCACGGGCGTTGTCGCGGCGGCTGTCGGACGGGGTCTCGGCGGCGGCGAAGACGTTGAAAGCCGCCTGAAGCTCGGCGGGCATCCATGCCATCGAGGGCAGTTCTTGAACCTGGATCATTGTGTTCCTCTGTCGCTATGGGTGTCGATTCGGGTATCGCTAGGGGGCGGTTTACACCCATATCGGTGCGGAACCACGCCGACATTGGTGCAAAACCAGGGCGATCGGGCGAGTCCTTATGACCTTTGCCAAAGTCGGGGCGTGTCAGTCGACGCTGCTGCGACCGGCGAGGGCGTCGGCGAGCATGTTGCGATTGGCGAACTCGATCGAGCCGCCTGCGGAGAGGCCCCGGGCAAGGCGTGTGACCTTGACGTTCGGGTGTCGGCCGTGCAGCACCTCGGTCAGGTGCAGCGCGGTTCCGTCGCCTTCGAGCGTCGGGTTGGTCGCGAGAATGATCTCGCTGATGGGTGGTCGGTCGCCGTATTGGTCGTCGGTGCCGGGGATGCGGTCAAGCAGCGCGTCGATGGTCAGGTCCTCGGGGCCGATGTCTTCGAGCGGGCTGATGCGGCCGAGCAGGACGTGGTATCCGCCGCCGAAGATGCCGGTCTCCTCGAACGAGATCAGATCCTTGGGTTGCTCGACAACGCAGACGGTGGATTGATCACGCCGCGTGTCCCGGCAGATCGGGCACGGGTCGTCCTCGGTCAGGTTGAAGCAGATCGAGCAATGCTTCACCCGCGTCTTCACGTCACGGATGGCGTCCGCGAGTCGGAGCGCGTCTTCGGCCGGTGACTTGAGCAGGTGAAACGCGATCCGCTCGGCCGACCGCGCGCCGATGCCGGGCATTCGGGCCAGCTCGTCGATCAAGTCCTGGATGACCGAGGTGTGGCTGGCCATGCGCTACTTCGCTTTCTTCGCGGCGAGCTCGGCCTGATACGCCTCGTCGGCGTCGAGCGTGTCTTGGAGATTGAGGAACTCGATCATGTGCTGGTCGAAAACTTCCTGTGCCTTGGGATCGCTCAGCGGCAAGCGGAGTTCGTTGATGACCTTGGTTCCCATGCCGATCCATTCCTGCCACGACTCTTGCGAGATGTGCTCGTGGATGATCGCACCCAAGCGATTGCGGAAGGGCGGGCGGGCGAGTTTGCGGCCGACCTCGCCGGTGCGGATGTCGAACACCTCGCCCTCGCCGACGTCGACCTGCGGCCCGCTGCTCGTCCGGGCTTCCTCGGGCACGTCGGCACCGAGTTCCTCGAGCTTTTCGATCATCGCCTTCTTGGGCAACACGTCGCCCCGAGCCGCAGCGGTCACCGCACCGGTCTGCAAGCTCGCGACGGCGGCGTCTTTCTGGTCGGTCGCCAACAGGCTCTCGGCCTTGAGTTGATACGCCTTGGAGAGCTGCCCGTTGATGGACAGAGCTCGGTCGAAGCTCTCGATCGCTTCGGCGTGTTCGCCAACTTCCATGAGCGCACGTCCCAGCGAGAAATGGCCCAGCTCGTTGTCCGGGTCGTCGGTCGCCATCTTGCGAAACTGTGCGATCCGTTGGGCGGTGGTGTCGTCCATGTGCGAGGGTAGGTCCGGTGGGTCGTTGCGGTGCGGTCAGCCTTTGATCAGCGCCATGGCTTCGGTCCGGGTGCGCGGGTCGGACTTGAACAGGCCGCGCATGGCGCTGGTGGTCATCGTGGCACCGGGCTTCTTGATACCACGCATGGTCATGCAGGTGTGAGACGCGTCGATCACGACCGCGGCTCCCTTGGCGTCGAGCTCTTCCATCAACGCGTCGGCGATCTGCATGGTGAGCCGTTCTTGCACCTGGGGCCGGCGGGCGTAACCCTCGACGAGCCGTGCGAGTTTGCTCAGCCCGACGACTTTTCCCTTGGGCAGATATGCGACATGGGCTTTGCCGGTGAACGGCAGCAGGTGGTGTTCGCACATGCTGTGGAACGGAATGTCGCGGAGTAGGACAATTTCGTCGTAGTTCTCGTCGAAGACGGTCTTGAGATGGATACGCGGTTTTTCGCCCAGCCCGGCGAAAAGTTCGGCGTACGCCTTGGCCACCCGGTGGGGCGTGCGGAGAAGCCCCTCCCGGTCCGGGTCCTCGCCGATGGCGAACAAAATTTCGCGAACGGCGGCTTCAATGCGGCCTAAATCGACGTCCAGAGGCCTCAGAGCGGCCGGGCGATCGTCGGCGAGGTCCGTGGGCGGGTTCGAATCGGGTTCGGGCACGACCCATCATTGGCTCGCCGATCGGGTTTCGATTTCGACAACCCCCAAAGTCTTTTTTCACTTCGATTGATTTTGGTGCAACCGGGCCGGAATTTGCTACGAAGCAGCCACCGACGGACGACAGGGTGTCGCCCGCGAGAAAGTATTCGACCCACACCACGGAGATATCCCCATGAAGATTGCCACCATCGCCGCCGCTGCGGCCGCCGTTGCCCTGACCGGCTTTGCCGCCACCTCGACTTTCGCCGGCGACTGCGGCTCGTGCACGAGCTCGAAGAAGGCCGACACGTACGTCGCGGCCGGTGACTACGGCGAAAAGCAGAAGGACATCGTCGCCACCGCCATCGGTGCCGGCAAGTTCAACACGCTCGCCACCGCCCTCACCGAGGCCGGCCTGGTCGAGACCCTTCAGGGCGACGGTCCGTTCACCGTCTTCGCCCCCAAGGATGAAGCCTTCGCCGCGCTGCCCGAGGGTGCCCTCGACGGCCTGCTCGCCGACAAGGAAGCCCTCAAGAATGTGCTCCTTTACCACGTCGTAGCTGGTCAGGCCGTTGCCGCTGAGACCGTCATCACGCTCGACGGTCAGTCAGTTGAGACCGCCAACGGCGGTTCCGTGGCCATCTCCGTCGTCGACGGCAAGGTCATGCTCAACGGCGACATTGAGGTCATCAAGACCGACGTGAAGGCCTCCAACGGCATCATCCACGTCATTGATGGCGTGCTGCTCCCGTAAGGGTTTTGCAACGATCCCCCATTTTTACGGCGTGCCTGTTTGTGTGACGGGCACGCCGTCTTTCTGCGCCAACTCGAAGCGGATCACCCACAACCACGGGTTCGCGTCCCAGCCCATCGGGCCGTCGTAAAAGTTGCCCCACACATCGGCGAACCACTGGCGTGGCTCGATGTCGAGGTCGGCCGGCGCGCCCTCCATGCGGGCGTCCTCGTTGGAAATCTCGTGGGCCCGTTGCACCTCGACGGCGGTGACGTGTAACAGCAACCGTGTTGCGTCGCGCGGCATGTACCGGCCGGCCTTGAAACCACGCTGTCCCGGGAAGTCCGCCGCGTACTCAAAGCCGTCGTCGGTCGCACGCCAAGGCTCGCGCACCGTGAGCCATTCCCCCGCTCGTGCGATCGGGCAGCCGACCGGGTGTGGGTCTTTCACACGCAGGCTCACCGGGCGGCGGGTTTGGTTCTTGCGCCCTTCGAGCATCGCGGTTACCAACGGCGCGCTGAACGCGATCCCTCGTTTGGGCTTCGGGGCATCGGTCGTTGTAAGTTCGGGGCGTGTCGGCTCATGGCCGAGCATCCGCCGCACCGCGTCGTAGAACGCCGACTCGAGTTGTCGTTTTTCCGACGTGTCCGCCACGCGACCGATCATGCCATGAGCCGGCGATCACACCAACCCTGTTACACTCCCGCCGTGCAACTCTGGCCCCATCACGAAGCAGCGCTGGCTTCGATCGTCCCCGAACTAGACGACAAACCCGACGCACTATGCCTGATCCTCGGCGGCTCGTTGGTTCGCGGTTGGGGAACTGAAGCGAGCGATATCGACGGGCATCTGCTCATCACCGACGACGCGTTCGATCGGGCGATCGCCGCCGACGATTTGGTTTACAAGCCCGCGAAAAGCCATTGCGACTACCCCGGCGGCTACTTCGATTTGAAGCTGGTCTCACGCCGACTGCTCGAAGAGGCGGCCGTGAACGGATCGGAGCCGTTCCGAAACTCATACGTCGATGCCCGTGTTCACTGGTCTCGGCTCAACGAGCCGATCGACGATCTGCTACGCGCCGTCGCGACGTATCCCGAGGACGGGCATGCGGAAAAACTCGTGACCCTCGCGTGTCACCTCGAAGGCATGAAGTGGTATGCCGGCGAAGCACGCAAGAGAGACGATGCGTACCTCATGCTTTGGTGCGCACAGCGGGTGGTGCTCTTCGCCGGCCGACTCGTGCTGGCGCACAACCGGATGCTGTTCCCGTATCACAAGTGGCTGATGCGGATGGTCGACCGTGCGCCCGACAAACCGGCCGGTTTGCGTGACAAAATGGATGCGGCGGTGGGCTCGCCGAGCGTCGAGACGATCGAACCGCTCTGCGACCTGCTACTGGGCTGGCAACTGTGGGGAGTTCCGCCGACGGGTTGGTGGAACCCGTGGATACGCGAAACCGAATGGGCTTGGCGATCCGGCACACCGAGTGTCGATGAACGCTAGTCGCAGCGCGATCGTCGTCGATATCAGCCCTCGTGATCTCCGTGATCGTGATCGTGATCGTGGTGGTGGTCGCGGTGATGCTCGATGTGTTTGAGCGCCTGCTCGTCGAAGTAGAGGGCCCTGAGTTCGTCGAGGGACGCGCGGAGCTTTTCGACGTTCTCCAGGTCGAGCGTTTGCTTGCAGCGCATGGCGTAAACGATCATCTCGTGAAGGGCGGCGAGTTGGGCGTTGTACTTGTCGATGGCCGCTTCGTCGGCACCGTCGCCGGGGAGCTGAATACGTTGGGCGAGGAAGTATGACTCGGCCTCACGCTGGATCTTCGTCGCGTGCTCGTCCTTGTTGGTGACCCAGCGGACAAGCTGCTGTTGATCGTGAGCATCGTGAGAGCCGGCGAGCTCGCCGATGAGTTTCATCGACTTCTCGACGGTTTCGATGTGTTGGTAAAGTTCCTGGAACTTGAGTTCATCACCGTAGATGCCACAGGGCACCTGGCAGTGCGCGTCGGCGATCTGTGGCGTGACCAGCACGAGCGTGCCGGCAATGGCAGCGGTGAGGATGGCGTGTTTCATGCACGGACTGTCCCAGACTCGCGCGGAGTCGACAACGGTCAAACTGGTCGACCGGCCTTTGACCTGCGGCGCAAGCCGGCGACAAGTCGGCGGTCGAGGTCGGGCGTGATCCACTCCACCGGCGTGCGGTCGTGACGCCATGCGGTCCACACCGTCGCCACGATCAGCAGCCCGGCCGATCCGAGATTCTGCCAACTGAAAAACGGCCAGGCGTACGCAAACTCCAGTTCGTGCCCGCTCACCGGCCAGAGCCACGCGAGCGTCCAGTTCGGTCCGCTGCCGAGGAAGTCCAACAGCAAGTGCGACCCGGCAATCACCGTGTACGCGGTGAACGAACGCATCCGCTGGCGGCTGAAGATCGTGAGCAGCCCGGCAAGCGCGACGCAGAAGAACAGGTTGTGCCCGAGTTTGTGGTGCCAGTCCCAGTAAAGCTCCTCGGACACGATGATCCCGAGCCCGTCGACGTCGTGAAGCATGCCGGCGAGGATGGCCAGCGACCGCTCACGCTTGCCGAGCCCGAAGGCGTTGCCGACCACCCAACCCGCGAGCATGTGCGTCGGAATGTGCATGGCCACGAACAAGCACCAACGGCACTCGCAGAAGTTTCAGCGCAGGTGCCGGCGACGCGCGTTGTCGTAGAGCGCGGCCATCTCCGTGGTGACGCGACCGGGTTGGCCGGTACCGACAGGTTTGCCGTCCAGCCGGGTGACCGGGACAATGCCCTTGAGCGTGCTGGTCAGGAACACCTCGTCCGCCTGCTGCAATCTTTGCTCGGAGATGATGCACTCCTCGGCCGGTCGGCCGGTGTCGGCGAGGACATCTAGCAGGAACCGCCGCGTGATTCCGCCGAGCAGTCCGCATCTCAGGTCGGGCGTCGAAACGGTGGACCTTTCGACGATGAACACGTTGGACGTGGTTGCTTCGGTGAGCTGACCGGCGGCGTTGAGCAGCAGTGCGTCGTCGGCACCGGTGTCACGGGCTTCGGCGAGGGCGAGGATGTTGTTGAGGTAGTTGCCGGACTTGATCGCCGGATCCAGCGCGTCAACGGCGTTGCGTTTGCGACGCACCACGGCGACACGCACGCCGTGGGTGTACAAGTGCGACGGAAACGAAGGAAGCGGGGACACGACCAACACCGTCCGTGGTTCCGGCGTTTCGGACATGGTCAGGCCGAAATGCTCGTCGCTGCCGCGTGTCAAGATCAGCCGGAGGTATGCGTCGGCGTTGCCGAACGTGTCGAGCAACTCCCGGACGTGATCGGTGATTTGGTCGTCGCGGAACGGGACGGGCAAACGCAGACGGTCGGCCGACCTGCGCAAACGGGCAAGGTGTTCTTGCCACAGAAACGGCCCGGAACCGTCGAAGGTACGGGCCACTTCGTAGACGCTGTCGCCGTAAAGAAAGCCACGGTCCATGATCGGAACGTGAGCGTTCTCGGGTGAGACGCGGCGCAAGTCAATGCTGACGAGCGGCGTGGTCACGCCAGCGTGCCGAGCTCCATCTCGTGCAGGCCCTTACCGCTGGGCACCATCGGATAGACGTGTTCCTCGGGCTCGACGAAGAAGTCGGCGACGACTGGGCCGTCGTGGGCGAGCATGTCTTCGACGCCCTTTGCCACGTCCTTCTTGTCGCGGACCTTGATGCCCTTGACGCCGTAGCTTTCGGCCATCGCGGCGAAGTCGGGATTCTTCATGACCGTCTGCGAGTAACGCTTGCCGTAGAACAGGTCCTGCCACTGCTTGACCATGCCCTGGAAGTCGTTGTTGAGGATCATCACCTTGGCCGGGATGTTGTACTCGGCGAGGGTGGCCAGCTCGTAACAGGTCATGAGGTACGACGCGTCGCCGTCGATGTCGACGACGATTTTGCCGGGGGCGCCCAGCGCGGCACCGAGCGCCGATGGCAGGCCGTAGCCCATCGTGCCGAGCCCGCCGGAGGAGACGAACTGACGCGGGTAGCGCCAGCGGTAGAACTGGGCGGCCCACATCTGGTGCTGCCCGACGCCGGTGGTGATGACCGCCTCGCCGTTGGTCTGCTTGTGCAGCTCCTCGATGACGTACTGCGGCTTGGCGTGCTGGCTGTCGTCCAGGTAGCTGAACGGGTACCGCTCTTTCCAGGCGTCAATCTTGGCGAACCAGTCCTTGCGATCGCGGTGCTCGAGCAACGGCAGCAGGCTTTCGAGCGAGAGCCGGGCGTCACCTTCGACCGCGACGTCGACGTCGACGACCTTGCTGATCGAGGAGGGGTCGATGTCGATGTGGATGATCTTGGCGTGGGGGGCGAAGGTCGCGAGGTTGCCGGTGACGCGGTCGTCGAAGCGGGCACCGACGGCGATGAGGCAGTCGGATTCCTGCACGGCGTAGTTGGCGAACGCGCTGCCGTGCATGCCGAGCATGTAGAGCGACTTGGGATCGTGCTCGTCGTAGGCACCCATGCCCAGCAGGGTGGTGGTGCAGGGGATGTTGGCTTTGTCGGAGACCTTGCGGAGTTCCTTCCAGGCGTCGGCGATGATCGCGCCGCCACCGACGTAGAGGACGGGACGTTCGGCCTTGTTGATCAGCTCCGCCGCGGCTTCGAGCTGCTCGGGGCTGCCGCCGGCGAAGTTCTGGAACTTACGCGAGAGGATGTGGTTCCGCGGCGTGTCGTCGACCTCGCGATCCAGCGTTCCGGCGGTGATGTCCTTGGGCAGGTCCACGAGCACCGGCCCCGGCCGGCCGGACGTCGCGATCAGGAATGCTTCGTTGACGACCCGCGGCAACTCGGCGATGTCCTTGACCAAGTAGTTCCACTTCGTGCAGGGCCGCGTGATGCCGGTAACGTCGGCCTCTTGGAACGCATCGTTGCCGATCGCCTTGGTGCCGACCTGGCCGGAGAAGACGATCATCGGGATCGAGTCCATCTGCGCGGTTGCCAGCGGGGTGACGGTGTTGGTCGCGCCTGGGCCGGAGGTCACGATGCAGATGCCCGGCTTGCCGGTGACACGTGCGTAGCCGTCGGCGGCGTGACCGCTGGCCTGCTCGTGGCGGTTGAGGATGAACTTGGCCGGCGTCTTGTACAGCTCGTCGAAAACCGGCAGGATCGCGCCGCCGGGGTAGCCGAACATCGTGTCCACCTTGTGATCCCGCACGAGCATCTCGTGGAGGATCTTCGCGCCGGTCTTGCCCTTGTACTTGGGCGAACCGTCGGTGGTCTTGGCGGGTTCGGTGGCGGTGGTGGTCATGGCTTGGGCGGGTTGAGGTGTGCGGAAAAGACGCCTGACGAAAACCTCGTCGGCGTCTGTCAAGAAATCGGCTGGTGGGTGTGTGCCTCGACAGTCGCCGTGATCAGATCACGGTCACTACGACTACGGCGGCAATGGAAAAAGCCTGTGGCACGTCGAGAGGCTAGCAATGCGTTCACGATCATGTCAAGGCGTTCGCCCAACTTCTACATCATCCTGCGCCAAATGGCCTATGGCGGTGTGGTGCCGGCGTGACTGTAATCCTCATGACAGGTTTCGTTGACCGCAAACAGGAGTTGCCCATGTCCCTTCGACACGCCTGCTTTCGATTTCGACCGGTGCTGATTGCCGCGATCGTTTTGGCCCCGTTGTTCGTCGCCGTGGTCACTCCGGCAGGGGAAGCTCCCGTCACACGGCCGGCGACCCAGCCCGCGTCGATGTCCGCGGTGCGCTACGGCACGGAGGTGGTCGATGGGCTGGAGATTTTTTACCGCGAAGCCGGCGATCCGAACCGGCCGACCGTGGTTCTGTTGCACGGCTTCCCCTCCTCGTCGCATCAGTATCGCGAACTACTAGCCGGGCTTGGTGACGACTATCACGTTATCGCGCCGGACTACCCGGGGTTTGGCGACAGCAGCTTCCCGCCGCCTGATCGGTACGAGTACACGTTCGACAACCTGGCCACCACGATGAACGCCTTTCTGGAGCAGCGCGGCATCGACCGCTACGTGCTGGGCATTCACGACTATGGCGCTCCGATCGGATTCCGCATCGCTACCCGGCATCCTGACCGCGTCGCCGGCCTGATCGTCATGAACGGCAACGCGTACGAAGAAGGCATCGGTGTTGAAGGCTGGGGCCCGGTCTTGGATTACTGGAAGGGCAAGACGCCGGAGCTCGAAGAGACCATCACCCGGAATGTGTTCGGCCTTGAGGGTCTCAAATGGCAGTACACCCACGGAACCCGCAATCCCGACGGCATCCTCCCCGACAACTGGAATCTTGACTACCTCAAGCTATCTCGGCCCGGCCAGCATGACGTACAGCTTGCGCTGTTTTACGACTACCAGAACAACGTCAAGCTTTATCCGGAATGGCAGGCGTACTTGCGTGAGCAGCAGCCGCCGGTGCTGGTCACGTGGGGCGTCAACGACGCTTTTTTCCCTGTCCAGGGAGCCGAGGGCTATCAGCGTGATGTCGACGACATCGAGGTGCATTTACTCGACACGGGACACTTCCCGCTCGAAGAAGAGGCACCGTTTATCATCGCGCGTGCCCGTGATTTTCTTTCGCGGATCAAGTTCTGACACGTGATCGATTACACATCATGAGCTTGCGAGTACCCGCTGGCTTGCCGGCCCCCACAAACGACCCGCCCAAGCAAGACCGAAGGGGGGCAAAAACAAAAATTTGCTTCTAATCCGGCTGCCGTGCGGTTATCTTCCGGGATAGTCGGCGAGTGCGCTGAGAACGTCTCACGCATCGTCGCACGAGGGAACCCCGATCACAGGCAGTGGAGGAAACTGCGATGCGAGGACTAGGAATCACTTGCGCGTTGACCGCGCTCGGCTTGGCGATGCCAGCACGGTTACTTACACGCCCAGCTTGCCGGACGATTTGACGGATACGGCGGCGGGCGATTACTTCGGTCGGTTCGACCCGTCCACGCCGGCACTGCCCGCCGACGCGGTTTACTCGAACTTCCAGGGTTCGGGTTTCTACGGCGTACAGGACACCGACTCCGCTGGCAGCGGCGATGTGGATCTCATCGAACTCAACTGGGTTGGGATCGATATCTCCAATTTCGAGTTGCTCAGTCTGTCGTGGTTCGTGGCCGAGGATGATTCAACCGACGGCAACGAAGACTGGGACACCACTTCGTCCTTCCGTATCGCCGTGCAGATTGATGGCGGTGGGTTCAACGACATCTTCGCCATCGAATCCGAGATCGGCACGGACGGCAACGCCACCAACGAACTTCCGCGCGTCGATACCGATTTCGATACCACGGGCGACGGGGCGGAGATCACCCCCACCTTCACCCAGTTCTCAGCATTGATTGCCAACGGATCAACGCTGGACATCACCGCCACGTTCGAAGATCTCGACACGGGCGATGAAGATCTGGCATTCGACAGTCTGCTTTTGCAGGGGACCGCGATTCCCGAGCCCGCCGGTCTTGTCGTCGGTTTCGGCATGCTTGCCATGCTGATGCGCCGTCGGACGCATTAAACGCGGGGCGGGCAGCAACTCACGTTCACACCCGCAACTGCGGTGTGCTGTTGCGGGTTGTGGGCTCATACGCAAATCCTCGCCGCCACTGCTTCGCACGGTGCGGCGTCGACAATGTGGCCGGCCAGTTCAGGATCATCGCAAAGCGTGAACAGCGTGGAGCCGCTGCCGGTCATGCGGACCTCGCGATTGAAGCCCCGCTCCAGCACTTCGTGAAGGTCGGCCAGCTCCGGGTGCAGGTCGAACGCGGCGCGTTGCAGCATGTTCGGCATCTCACCGGCGACTTCGTCGAAGCGGCGGAACACGGTCGGTGTCGAGACGTGGATGCCGGGCATGAACAACACGGCGTACGGCTCGGTCGGTGGGGCGGTCGGCTCGACGATGTCACCGCGGCCCGTACAGATCGCCGACGGCTCGCCGCTCACGAAGAACGGCACGTCGCTTCCGAGCGCCGCCGCGATCGACATGAGCCTGTCGCGTTCGATCCCGGCCATTTCCGCGAGGATGAGCAGCGTGGTCGCCGCGTCGGACGAGCCGCCGCCTAGGCCCCCGCCGATGGGGATGCGCTTCTCCAACGTGATCGTGACCGCGTCATGCGGCAAGCCGAACGCGTCGTCGAACGCCTCGGCCGCACGGACGCAGAGGTTGTCGTCGGCGACCTCTGCGGCGTCGGTGGCGAAGTTGATCCGATGATCCCCGCCCGGCTCGATGCTCACGTTGTCGGCGAGGTCCACCGTCACGAAATGCGAGCGGATGGGGTGAAACCCGTCGTCGCCGAGCGGGCCGACGTGCAGGTCGATGTTGAGTTTCGCGGGGGCGGGTCTGCGCATGAAGCCGAGCATCCTTGCTTGAAGCAGGGAACGTTGCCACCATGCGTGGGCGATTCCGCGTTTGGCGAAGGGGCCAGTCATGTTGTCGACCAACTGCCCGGGGTGCGGGCAAAAACTCAAGTTCAAACCCGAACACGTGGGCAAGCGGCTCAAGTGCCCGGCGTGCGGCGAGAAAGTCCTCGCCCAAGGGCCGGTGCCCGGCAGCGCGATGAGCATGCCGGGAACCGCGGGCGCTGCGGGGGTGAGCGCGTCGGGCCGGCCGCTTACACGCAAAGCGGAACTGAAGTTCGAAGACAAGAAGATGCCGATCTTCGTCAAGACGATGCTCGTCGGCCTGATCGCCGGGTTTATCGTCGGGGCGACGTGGGGCTTCCTTGACGGACTGATGTTCTCCGCCGGCGCCGAGGCGTATAACGCCAGCTTCGACGAATACACCGAAGGTCTGACCGAGGCCGAGATTCAGGCGCTCGAAGACGAAGGCATCGGTAAGCAAAGCGTTGCCGGTGGCATCCTGTACTACGTGCTATTGCGCGGGGCGGTGTTCGGGTTCGGCGGCATACTCTCGGGTTTCCTGATCGGCTTCACCGGCAACACGTTCGTCGGGGCTGTCTCGCTGTTGATCATCGCGCCGTTCGCGATCATCACCGGCGGGTTCTTCGGCATCGTCGACATTGTGATCTTCGCGATGATCGTGCTGCCGGTGATCGACCAGCTCGCCGAGTGACGGTTATGAATGTCGCGGCCGAATGTAGTGGGCGCGTCCGTCGCGGATCGCGAGGATGAGCCGATGCAATCCATCCGCTGCCCGGCCTGCGACACGAAGCTCAAGTTCAAGGACGAACATCTGGGCAAGCGCTTGAAGTGCCCCGGATGTGGCGAGCGGGTGAACACGGCACACTTGCAGGCCACGCCGACCGGGGCAATGGGCGGGGCGGCGGCGGTGCAGGCCGAGCGGGTCCGCAGCCGCCGCGAGGCAAACAACGCCCCCGATGACCGGTTGCCGTTGCCGGTGTACTGCGCGATCACCGGGGCAGTTTGCGGGGTGATCTGGGGTGTGCTGATGGGCTTGGTTGCCGGGACGTGTGCGTCGATGACGAGCTACTCGCTGTTGGCCGGTGCGGAGCCGAGCGGCGGCGAGGTCGCGTTGATGTTCGTGATCCTGATTGGGTTTGGGGCGTTGTTCTATGCCGTGGCCGGTTCGCTGATCGGGCTGACCTACGGGTTCAGCGGGTCATTCGCGGCGGCTGTGGGCGTGGGGATGGCGGTGCCGTTGTTGGCGTTGGTGCTGGGGTGGGGCTTCGGCGGGATCATCATCTCCGCGGTTTTCGCCTACACGACCTGCAAGGTGATCGAGACGCAGGTGATCGCGGGATGATTGTTTTTGCGTGTTAGGTCTTCCCCGCGGCGTGCGTCTTACCCGAGAATCGGAACGTATGTTGCGGCAGAGCCACACCATCCATGACGCAGCGGCCGACCCGGTCCTGGTCCGCAAGGCGGCCGACGGCGACACGGTCGCATTCGGTCAACTCGCCGACCGCAACGAACGCGCGGCATTGTCCGTGGCGTACGCGGTCCTCGGCGATGCCGACCTCGCGGCCGACGCGGTGCAGGACGCACTGCTCAAAGCATGGCGGGCGCTGCCGAACTTGGAAGCGCCCGCTGCGTTTCGGGGCTGGCTTTTGCGGACGGTCCGTAACGCAGCCCATGACGTGCACCGCCGACGCCGACCGACGATGCGGCTGGTGAGCGAGCCGCCGGTGGAGACATCGCCCGACACGGAGGTCGCCGAGGCACTGGCGCGGCTCGACGAGCCGACCCGGCTCGCGGTGACGATGCGGTACTACGAAGGCGCGAGTAGCGCCGACATCGCCGTGGTGCTGGACTGTTCACCGGCGGCGGTTGACATGCGGCTGAGCCGGGGGCGGAAGCAGTTGAAGGAGATGTTGGGCGATGATTGACGAACTGGACACACGGCTGGCCGCGCATTTCCACGCCACGCTCGACGGTCACCGGCCCGTTGCCGTGCAGCTACCCGCGCGGCGTAGCGGGCCGTCGGGTTGGCGTGTGGCGGTTGCGGCGTCCTTGGCCGTGACGGCGACGCTGGGGCTGCTCGGTTCCCGGTCGACACCGTCGCCTCAACCGGCACTCGCGGCCCAACCTCCGGCGTTTGTCCCCGTGGCCAGTCAGTTCATCCCGATCGATGATCAGTCCGGTCTGGTCTACGTGGACCAGGAGCCCATGCAGTTGGTCCGCAACACCGGCATCCGGCGGACGGAGTTCGTGACCGTCGACGGTCGAACCCGCATCGCCATCGCCGTCCCTACGGCCGACTTGTATCTCACCGATTACCGCGTCGATTGACGCAACCCAACAAACCCAAGTTGAAGGAGATTTCCGATGAACGCATGGTTGAAAAAACTTGTTTTGCCCGTTTGTGCTTTTGGCTTTGTCCCCCTTGCACTGGCCGACGGTCCGGCAGAGATCATCGTGGAAGATGAGTTGGACACCGTGATCCTTGAGGAAGGTGAGGGGCAGATCCGCGTCGTGGTCAATGGCGAGCGTGACTTAGGCGGCGAGTCGCGGATCGTCGCGTTCGTCGGCATCGGCACTGAGCAGGTCAGCCCCGCGCTGGCGTCGCAGCTCGGCCTGGACGAAGGACTCGGGCTGTTGGTCGAGCTGGTCGTCGAGGACAGCCCCGCGGCCGAAGCCGGCCTCGAGGCCAACGACGTGCTCGTGAAATTCAACGACCAGCTCCTGGTCAACACCGAACAGCTCACCGCGCTGATCCGCATGAACGAGCCGGGCGACACGGTCGAACTCACGCTCATCCGTAGGGCCGAAGAGCGGACCATCGAGGTCGAACTCGGCGAGCAGGAGATCCGCCCGTCGATGATCTTCCGGGTCCTACCCGGCGAGGCACGCTGGGCCCCGGAGATTCTTGAGCAGCAGCGGGCCGAGCTTGCGGAGATGGCGATTGACCTCGAGGTCCTGCGCGACGAACTCGGCGAGCGGCACCCGTTCCTGCTGGAACGTAACGGACAGTTCCTTGAGATGGAGAACGAGTTTTTCTTCCCCGGCGTGGCCAAGCTCCCCACCGATGGCAAGGTGGTCATCTCCGACAGCGCCGCCGACGGTTCGGCCGCAACGGTCACCCGTGACGAGGACGGCCTTCGTTTCAAACTTGTCGAAGACGGCGAGGTCGTCTTTGACGGGCCGGTCGAAACGGAAGAGCAGCGTGAAGAACTCACCGACGAGCAACTCGATCGCCTCGAGTACCTGCTCGACATGCTACCGGAGTTCGAAGACGAGAAGCCCGGCGCGCAGACACGCATCCAAGTGGAGTACCCAGGCTACTTTCGCTGCTAGACGTTTTTGGTGACATCAGACCCCACCCCATCGGCGGGGCGAGCCATCCATCGGTTCGCTTCGCCGATTTTCTTGGGGTCAGCTCTTCATCGCCTCGACGCCGCCCATGATCTCCGACAGTTCGGTGGTGATCTGCGACTGGCGGGCGCGGTTGTACTTGAGCTGGAGTTCCTTACCCATCTTGTCCGCGTTGTCGGTGGCGGCCTTCATGGCGACCATGCGGGCCACGTGCTCCGAAGTCGTCGCGTCGAGGAACGTCTGGAACAACGCCGACTTCACCGTCAACGGCAGCAGCACGTCGAGCAGCGACTTCGGATCCGGGCTGAAGTCGTACTCGGTTTCGGTGGTGAGTTCCTTGGTCGTGGTGACGTCGGTGCCGCTGCGGGCGGTGTCCATCACGCCGGCTTCGAGCTGCGCGTCGCGCTCGGCGGCCTGCTGGGCGAGTTCCTCGACGATCTCGTCGGCCCCGGCCAGCGGCAGCAGGGGGGTGACTTCCGCCTGCTGGTTGCCGGTGCTGATGAAGTTCATGTACGCCACGAACACGCCGTCGACCTTGCCGTCGATGAACTGGGCCATCGCGTCCTCGGCGATGCCCTGCACCTCGGTGCTGCGCGGCTCGTCGGACACATCCAGAATCCGCGTCGGCTCGACCCCCTGGAACCGGAAGAAGCTCACGCCCTTCTTGCCGTTGACGTAGAGCTCCACGTCCTTGCCGGCGTTGACCTGAGCGTCGCGGAAGTTCTTGGCGACCTTGAGCACGTTGCCGTTGTACGCCCCGGCGAGGCCACGGTTGGCGGTGATGACCACGAGCGCGATCTTGTTGGTGCGGTTCTCGTCGGTGACCTTGCGGAGCAACGGGTGTTCGACGTTGCCGACCGAGGCCGCGAGTTCGCCGACCAGCTCACGCACCTTCATCGTGTACGGCTTGGTTCCGGTCGCCCGCTTGAGCGACTTCTGGAACTTCGCCGTCGCGATCATCTGCATCGTCTTGGTGATCTTCTTGATGTTCGAGACCGCCTTGCGGCGTTTGAGAATCGCACGTGCTTTGGCCATGGGGCGGGATCATAGCGGGGCGGGTTACGGAGGGAAGTTTCGACCAGAACGCTTGTCCTAACACACCGCCCTCGCCGGGCGGAGGGGCCTGGCGGGGGCGGTGGGCGATGGGACGTATTGTTCAGTTGCCGCCGCGGTCGTAGTAGAACCGCTCGTGGACGATCTTGCCGTCGCGCCAGCGTTGAACGCTGACTTGCTCCATGCGGACGTCCTGGTCGTCGGTGTTGATGAACTCCAGGGCGTTCTCGATGAGGGCCACGCCGGTGCCTGGGGCGGTTTCGTGGACCGCGACGGCCGGTGTCTCGAAGCCTTTGAACTGCTTGACCTGACTGAGGAACGCCTTCTCGCGTTCGATGTTGGCCGCCAGGCCGGCCGTGTCGCCATAGTTCGGCTCGGTCATGACCGTGTCGTCGTCGTAGAACTCGCTCATCGCGTCGAGGATGCGGCCGGTGCGGATGTGCTCGAGCAGGTCATCGACGCGAGCCTGCAGTGACGTGCCGGTGGCCGCGCTCGAGGGTTCGGCGACGAGGCTGCGACGGAGGGTGTTGAAGAAGGACATGGGATGCTCCTTTGGGAATGAGGTGAGGAAATAGATGTGAACGTCAGGCGGTTGCGGGCGCGGCTGCGGGTTGAGTCCGGTGCCCGCGGATGGCGGTGATGAGGCTCGGCAGCGTCAGCCGCCCCGGGCCGGTGAGCAGCAGGGCGATGGCGATGAGGCCGAGGGTGAGCGGGTACTCCATGCCGCCGGCAGTGTTGGCGAAGGTGCCCCACTTGACGGTGATGATCGCCACGGCCATCACGCCGGCGAGGGTCAGTCCGGCGAAGCGAGTCGCCACGCCGGCTAAAAGGGCGATCGCTCCGAAGAACTCGGCCGATGCGGCCATCACGGCGTTGGCCTGCGGGAAGGGGATGCCCACGTTCTCGAAGAACGCGGCGGTCCCGGCCAGCCCGCCGCCGCCGAACAGGCCCAAGAGCTTCTGGCCGCCGTGGTAGAAGAAGACGATGCCCAGCGCGAGGCGGATCACCAGCAAGCCGGCATCGAGCCCGGCGGCCCGGACGGTGGGAGAAAGCGTGGGTGTTGCGAACATGATGTGACTCCTAACATAATGTGTTGAAACGTATATCGGGACGCGGAAGAGAAACGCGGAGGCGGAACAATGGGGCTAATCAACGTCGGCGGCCGGCGGGTTGCGCAGCTCGCACAACAGGCGGCTAAGTTGTCGGCTCTTGGTTTGGCCGAGGTGTTCGAACTGCCGACGGATCAGGTCCATCGACTCGCGCGCCGCCTCTTCCTGGACCCGTCGGCCCTCATCGGTCAGCCGAAGGCGGACCACCCGCCGATCCTCGCTGCACCGATGTCGGCTGACCAGGCCTAGCTTTTCGAGCCGGTCCGCCAACCGGCTGATGTCAGGCTCGCGGGTGAGCATCTCCCGGCCGACGGTGTAAACCGGCACACCTTCGTGCCCCGGTCCTTCCCGGCGTTCATGGCCGCGGAGAATGCTCAGGATGTTGAACAGCGGACTGCTCAGTCCGTGCCGTGCGAACTTCTCGGCATGACCCGCCGCGAGGATGTCGTGCGTGCGGATCAGATCGAGATATGCCTCGTGTTCGACCTGCTCGAAGTCGTGAACTTTGCCGATCTCGTCGGCAAGACCGCGGGGGCGCTTCGATTTGGGAGCCGCAGTTGGCATGGGCCAATCATACGTTGGCACTTTGTCTGTGTCAACATGTATTTTGATTTTTCTTCCAACCCCGCAAACATCATGTTGAATGCCGTTCGTCACCATGCTTTCGACCGTTCTTTAACCTGCCACTTCGATCGCCAGTACCGTCAGGTCGTCCTTGGCGGCGAGGCTCCCGGTGGTTTGGGCGAGCTTCGCGTCGACCGCTTCCAGGATCTGCTCGGCGGAGCGGTAGCGTTGTTCTTCGATAAACTTGTACCAGTGCCGCATGTCGCCGATGCCGTCGTCGGCGAAGGCGACTTCGACGCCGTCAGAATAGAGGATCAACCGGTCGCCGGGCTCGAGTTGGATGCGGGCCTCGGGGAAGGTCTCCTCGGGCATGATGCCGAGCAGGCCGCCGTCGGACTCCAAGTGCTGGATGTCACCGTCTGCGGAGATGCGAATCGGGAAGGGGTGCCCGCCGCGCGAGAAAACGAACTCCAGTGTTCGACAGTCGAGCCGACCGAACACCGCCGTCGCAAAGCACGAGAGCGTGAGATTTTGCTCAATGAGCGTGTCGTTGAGCCGGCACATCGTTTCGCTCGTCGGCACCAGTTCGTAGTGCTTGCCCTGAATGCGCTTGGTGAGCAGGGCGTTCTTCATGAACATCGTCAGCAGGGCGGCGGGGGTGCCGTGACCGACGGCGTCGGCGAGGTAGAGCCCGATGTGGTGTTCATCGAGCCGCATGGCGTCGTAGAAGTCGCCGCTGACATACCCGGCCGGCCGGAAGAGCACATGGGAGCTCACGCAGTCGACTTGCGGAAGCTTCTTGGGCAAGAAGTCGCGTTGCAGCTTCGCCGCCAGCCGCATCTCCTCGTCCATCTGCCCGATCTGGAATTGAATCTGTTCATCACGCCGACGGAGCAACTCGATTTCGCCCTGCAATGCGTCGACGAGGGATTGAACCTCTTCGAGCTGGGCTTCCAGATGCGCCGGGTCGAGGTCTGCCGGTTTCGGCGTTTGGGTGGAAGTGGAAGGTGCGGTTGCTGACATCCGTGACGGCCCCGATGGTGAAATCCCTACCTCTCCTGCGTCGGCGGAAATCCGGGGTGTCTGAACCAGGGATACCCCGGAATCAAGCTATCGCCGACGGATTGTGCATGGTCTTGCTCGCAATCCGGACAAGGCTGGCCGTACTCCGCCCGGTTATCGGGCCAACGCTTGCGAAATGGGCACCGCTGGGTACGTTCCCCCGATGCCGACCGCGCCCACCATCGACCCTGAACAGGGGCCACCCGCCGAGGATGCCATCCCGACGACCGACAACGGTTTGCGCTCCGCGCAGGCGGAGATCGAACTACTTAATGAGGTGGGCCGGATTGTCAGTTCCGACCTCGAACTCAACAGGGCATTTCAAAGGGTCATGGCCGTCATCTCCGCACGGTTGCGGATGCACCGCGGCACACTGATCCTGCTCGACGAGGCGTCGGGCCGACTGCGGACGGTCGCGGCGGTGGCGCTGACGCCCGAGGAGATCTCCAAGAACAAGTTCGCCCTCGGCGAGGGGATCACGGGCCACGTCGTAGCAACCGGCCGGCCACGGATCATCAAGAACGTCCTCGAAGAGCCGGACTTTCTCAACCGCACCAACCGTCTGCGTTACCGCGATGACAAGACGCCGGTGAGCTACTTCTGTGTGCCGATCCGCATCGAGGAAAAGCCGGTCGGTGCGCTCGCGATCGACAAACGCTACATCTCCGACGCCCAGGTCGACGCGGACTTCCGGTTCCTCGACGTGATCACCTCGTTCCTCGCCCAGGCGATCCAGATCAATCGCATGTTGCTGACCGCGAAGGAGCAGCTCGTCGCCGAGGCCCACGAGCTGCGCAGCCAGCTGCGGGACCGGTACAAGTTCGAGAACATCATCGGCGACTCGGCCGCGATGCACGAGGTGTTCAGCACCGTCGCCCAGGTCGCCACCAGCCGCGCGACCGTCCTGCTCCTCGGCGAAACAGGCACTGGTAAGGAGATGATCGCCAAGGCGATCCACTACAACTCCGATCGCGCCGACAAGCCGTTCATTCGTGTCAACTGCGGCGCGATCGCCGGGACGCTGCTCGAGTCTGAGTTATTCGGCCACGTCAAGGGCAGCTTCACCGGCGCGATCAAGGACAAGCCGGGCAAGTTCGAAGCGGCCGACGGGGGCACGATCTTTCTTGACGAGATCGGCACGATGGAGCCGCAGTTGCAGGTCAAGCTTCTGCGCGTTTTGCAGGAGCGTGAGTTCGAACGTGTCGGCGACAACGAGAGCATGAAAGTCGACGTCCGTGTCATCGCCGCGACCAACGTCGATCTGGAGGAGGAAGTCGCCCGGAACAACTTCCGCGAAGACCTGTATTACCGGCTCAACGTGGTGAGCATCTACCTGCCGCCGCTGCGGAATCGGCGCGAGGATATTCCAAGCCTGATCGACTATTTCCTTGATCGGTTCAACAAGATGAACAACCGCAGCGTGAAGCGGATGAGCCGGGAGACGTTGAACCTGATGCTGCGTTACCCGTGGCCTGGGAACGTGCGTGAGCTGGAGAACTCGATCGAGCGTGCGGTGGTGCTGAGTCAGGGCGAGGACTTTACCGACGACCTTCTGCCGCTGGGCGTGCGGATGTATGCCCAACAACGTCGCGGCGACGCCGAGTCCATCGATGTTCTCGCCAAACGCCTCGCCGACCAGGCCATCGCCGAGTTCGGGATCCGCGAAGGTGAAATCTACTCGCTCGTCATCGACAAGGTCGAGGGCGCGCTCATCGAGAAAGCCTTGGGCAAGACCGACGGCATCAAGACCAAAGCCGCCGACTTCCTCGGCATCAACCGCAACACGCTCAACAAGAAGGTCAAAGACCTCGGCGTGGAGGCGGGTGACTAAAGAATGTCAGACAAGCAGGCACTAGCGGTGGCGCTCGGCGCGGTGATCGGCGGTGTTGCCGGCTTGACTCGATCTTGACCTAACCGGACCGGCCGGCTTCTGTCTGGCCGAGATGCTTGCACTGCTTTCTTTCGTCGGATTGCTGTCCTTCGTCGGTGTCGCCCCCGAGCCGCCGCGGCGGGCACCGTTGCGGGAGACGGCGCCCTGGTCGGCGGTCGCTGAGAAACTCGATGGCGTGTTGACGTTGCAGCAACTTGGCTCGATCGATCAGCGTGTGGCAACGGCTCGTTTGGACATGGGCCGGGCTCGGTTTGTCGGGCGGTCGCGGATGGTCGGAACCGACGTGGAAGGCAACATCATGGTCGGCATGCAGCCGCTCGAAAACGGTTGCCGCATCGCGTTGGCCGACCTTGATGGCGTGGTCTATCACCAGGTGACGGACTTGCTGCGAAAGGAGGGTGCGACGTGGACGCCGCCGATCGAGCGCCTGGCGCTCTCGCCCGATCGTGAACTGATCGCGGTGTATCCGTCGCAGTATGTGCGGGCACTCTCAACTGCACCGATGTTCGGCGACTACAAGCATGACTTCCAGGACGGCTACCTCGGCACCGATCACATCGTGTACGTCTACGACATCAACGGTCAGCGCGTGAACCGGTTCGTCGGTTACACCGAACCGACATGGACGCCAGACGGCAAGCTGATCCTCTCGGGCGCCGGGGACAAGGTGGCTGCGGGACTGTATGAGGTCGATCCGAAAGGCGATGAGGTGCGTCGGCTCGATCCGGAAAGACTTCTCGGCGTTGCGAGTAATCCGGTGGTTTCGCCCGACGGCAAGACCATCGCCTTTGGCTACCAATCACAGATCTGGGCCATCGACCGCGACGGCACCAACCTGCGTCAACTCGTGCGCGATCCAGAGTTCGACTTGGCCTATCCGACGTGGAGCCCGGACGGGCGGTTCCTCGCGTACCTCAAGCGCAGCACGCTCGGGGTCACGTCGGCGGTGTACGTCATCGAAATCGCTGACCTGAAGCGAGAGTACTTTCACGATCTGCGGCGTGAGGCCCCGACCGGCGATGTGCAGTTGTTCGAGCCGTGGGGCGCGATGAGTTGGGATGCGGAGTGACTCGGTCGCGACGGGATCGCCCACGGGCAAGTTTGGCCGAAGCGTGACGATCTACTCTCCGCCACCGGCTTTGGGGTTGTCGGGGCTTTCGAAGGACACCAGTTGCGGGCTGTACATGCGGGGCGGGCAATACTCGAGGACGAGCTCCTTGATCGCGTCGTGGACGACGGCTTTCTTCTCGATGTTGAAGTGGTCGACTTTGCCCTCGGCTTCGGCGAGGATGTCCTTGCGGTTGCCGCGTAGGTTCCAGTTTTCAACGACGTTCTCAGGCATGCCTTCGCGGGGCTTGACCGCCACGCCGCGGAGCACCGGGAGAATGTCCCACGCGCCGTTGGGCTGGTAGAGATTGACCGCACGTTTGACGTTCGGCGGAATGTTGGGCGGCGTCACCGGGTCGAGCGTGATGAGCAGGTCGATCTCCACGTTCTTCTCGGCCGCGATCTTGGCGATGCGGATCATGTCGTCGGCGCCGTAGCTGTGGCCGATGAGGATGATCGGCTCGTGATTGTCCAAGCCGGCGTAAGTGTCACGGATCGTCGCACCCAGGTCTCGGTACTGGCTGTTCTGGTAGATGTGGGCGCGGACGCCGGCTTCGTTGAGCTGTTCGGTGAGCGAGTCGATGCCGGTGGAGAACACGCCGATCCAGCCGCGCATGAGATAGGCGTTGCCGACGCGGGGTTGGCTGGAGACCGGCTGGACGGCCGAGAGTTCGCCCGGGGTCATGCTGCTGGTTTGGCAACCCACGACGGTCGGTAGCAGAAGCAGGGCGGTGACGAGAAGAGTACGAGGGTTCATGTGGACGCTGGACCTATGCAAATGGAGTACCGATTTCCCCCGGACAGACGAATGACATAGAGACATGCCGATCCGTCGGCCGGTTTCATCCTAAGTAGGTATGACACACCAGTTCCGCCTAGGTGCGGTCGGTGAGAGCCGATAATGATGTCCGAGCGGGTTGGACGTCAAGTTGGGGAGACAATCCTGACGGTGCCGGTGTGGAACCGTTGTGTGCCGGTCTCGTTGCAGACGACCAAGAGCCCGTCTGCGTCGACACCCTCGCAGTGGCCGACGGTTTCGCCGATCCGGACCGTTTCGCCCCCCAGTGCGTCGAAACCGGCATATTCGCTGCGGACATCCGCCCAGCTGATCGGCCGCTCGGTCAGCGAGGCCAGGCTCTCCGCCAGCGCTAGCAGCACGTCGGTCTTGCTCACCGGCTGCCCGCAGATGTCGTTCAGGGATGTGATGTTCCTTGCCACCTCCGGCGGAATCGCGGCGTCGATCCCGACGTTGAGCCCGATGCCGATGACGTCGATTCCGCGTTCCCGCTCACAAATGACGCCCGCGAGCTTCAGGCCGTCGTGATAGAGATCGTTGGGCCATTTTATCTTCGTATCCGACGCTCCGAACCGGGCGGCGATGCGGCGGACGAGCACACCCACCACCAGCGGCAGGTGCTCGGGGCGGCGATCCGGGTCGGCCGAGATGGCGAATGTCGCCGTCAATGTCGAGGGTCCGCTGAACCAGACGTTGTCGCCCCGGCCGCGACCGGCGGTCTGATTACCGGTAACCACGAGGGCGGGGCAGTAAAGCTCGCCGGCTTCCTTCAGCTCGATAGCCCGGTCGCTGGTGCTGCGTAAGCGCGGATACCAGTGCAACCGCCATGGGGAAAGCTCGGTGCGGATCCGCTCCAGGTCATATTGTCGATGCGGCATAACATCACGGAAGAGAACTCACGAGGGGCGCAGAACCCCGGCACGGGAAGTAGTGCCCCCACTGTCGTGCCGTCACAGATTGAATCCTAACTTGTCACAACATTGCAAGTCGAAACCTATTTCAAAACGAGCAACAAGTCACCGGCCTGCACCGTGTCGCCGTCCGAGACCTTGAGCTGGGCGAGAATCCCGTTCCTCGGGGCGTAAACGGCGGTTTCCATCTTCATCGCCTCGATGCTCAGCACGCGATCGCCCTCGGTGACTTTGTCCCCGTTATCCACAACGACGTTCGTGATCTTGCCCGGCATCGGGGCGGCAAGGTGGCTCGGATCGTCGGGATCGGCCTTCTCGTGTCGGGCGACCGAGGCCTCCAGTGAACGGTCGACCACCACCACCTCGCGCGGCTGGCCGTTGAGTTCGAAGAACAGCACCCGCGTTCCGTCGTCCCGCGCATCGCCGAGGGCGACGTACTTGACCACCAGCGTCTTGCCCGGCTCGATCTCGACCGCCACCTCCTCGCCACGCTGGAGCCCGAAGAAGAAGTTGGGCGTCGGCAGCACGCTCGTGTCGGAGAAGCGTTGGCAATGACGGTCGAAGTCGGTGAAGACTGCGGGGTACAGCTCCGCGGAGATGACATCGGTGTCGCTGACCGCGCGGCCGAGTTTGGTCGTGAGCTCCTTCGCCGCCGAGTCGAAGTCGACTGCGGGCAGTGTCGCGCCGGGCCGGCCCTTGATCGGCTCGCGGCCCGCGGAGTCGAGGATGATCTTGCGTAGCTTCTTGGGCCAACCGCCCGGCGGCGTGCCGATCAGACCCGCCATCGCATCGACCACGCTCTGCGGGAAGCTGAGCTTCTTGCTCGGGTCCATCACGTCGGCTTCGGTGAGGTTGTTGGTCACCATGAACAACGCCATGTCGCCCACGACCTTCGACGACGGCGTGACCTTGACGATGTCGCCGAACATGCGGTTGACGGTGGCGTAGGCGTCGGCGATGTCGTCCCAGCGATCG
Source organism: Planctomycetota bacterium (assembly GCA_039182125.1). Lineage (NCBI taxonomy): Bacteria > Pseudomonadati > Planctomycetota > Planctomycetota bacterium. The sequence continues at coordinate 113,932 of JBCDCH010000001.1, read as the reverse complement.
GCGAGGCCGAGCGATTGGGCCTGGACACGGAGGTTGGTGTACTGGCCGCCGGGCATCTCGTGGCGGTACACGTCGGCCGTGCCGGCCATGACGTTCTGCTCGAAGGGGTAATACAGCTGCCGCGCCTGTTCCCAGTAGAAGTTGATCTGCTCGAGCAGGTCCACGGGCAGGCCGGTGTCGCGCGGGGTGTTGCGTAGGGCGGCGGTGATGGAGTTGAGGTTGGGCTGGCTGGTCGTGCCGGACATCGCGGCGATCGCGGTGTCGGCGACATCGACGCCCGCATCGGCGGCGCGCAGGACCGACGCGCTGTTGACGCCGGAGGTGTCGTGCGTGTGGAAGTGGACGGGGATGCTCACCGCTTTGCGGAGCGCTTTGAACAGCACCGTCGCCGCATACGGCTTGAGCAGCCCGGCCATGTCCTTCACGCAAAGCACGTGCGCGCCCAGGTCCTCCAACTGTTTGGCCATGTCGACGTAATAGTCGAGGTCGTACTTGGACCGGGCCGGGTCGAGGATGTCACCGGTGTAGCAGACGGCCGCCTCGCACACGGTCGTCTTCGTTGCGAGCACCGCCTTCATCGCGACCTTCATGTTGGTCACGTTGTTGAGCGAGTCGAACACGCGGAACACATCCATGCCGTGCTCGGCCGAAAGATCGACAAAGCGCCGCACGACATTGTCGGCGTAGTTCGTGTAACCCACCGCGTTGCTCGCGCGCAGCAGCATCTGGAAGCAGACGTTCGGAATCGCCTTGCGTAGCTGGGCCAAACGGTCCCACGGCGACTCCTGCAGGAAGCGCATCGAGGTGTCGAACGTCGCGCCGCCCCACATCTCGATCGACCACAGGTGCGGCGCGAGGTGGCTCATCGCCTCGGCGATCTGCAACAGGTCGTAAGTCCGCACGCGCGTCGAGAGCAGCGACTGGTGCGCGTCGCGGAAGGTGGTGTCGGTCAGCAGCAGGCGTTTCTGTTTGCGGGTCCACTCGGCGAACTTCACCGGCCCGTCGGCGAGCAGGCGATCGCGCGTTCCCTTGGCCGGGACGTCGTCCTTCTCGAACGCCGGGACGATCGGCTCGGGCAGCGTGCGACCGTCGGTCTTGCCGCGCACGTCGTCGCGGCCGTTGACGATCACGTCGCCGAGATACTCCAGCAGCTTCGTCGCCCGGTCCCGACGCGGTTGGAAGTCGAACAGCTCCGGCGTCTCGTCCACGAACCGCGTCGTCGCATGCCCGCCGGCGAAGGTCGGATGGCGGATGAGATTTTCGAGGAACGGGATGTTCGTCTTGACGCCGCGCACGCGGAACTCGCGCAGCGCCCGGTCCATGCGTGCGATCGCGTCGGCCAGGTGCAGGCCCGACGCGGTGAGCTTGACCAGCAGCGAGTCGAAGTAGGGCGTGATGATCGCGCCGGTGAACGCGGTGCCGCCGTCGAGGCGGATGCCGAAGCCGACGGCCGAGCGGTAGGTGCTGATCCGGCCGTAGTCGGGGATGAACTGGTTCTCCGGGTCCTCGGTGGTGATGCGCGCCTGCAGCGCGACGCCGCGGACGTTGATGTCGGGCTGCTGTGGGATCTCGATCACGTGGCCGTGCAGGTCGTGGCCCTGGGCGACGAGGATCTGGCTGCGGACGATGTCGATGCCGGTGACCTGCTCGGTGACGGTGTGCTCGACCTGCACGCGCGGATTGACCTCAATGAAGTAAAACTCCTCGCGTTTGACGTCGACGAGGAACTCGACGGTGCCGTCGTTGCACGGAGCAGTCGCGGTCCCAGAGGTGTACAAGGTTGCCGTGGGTGTCGGCGAGGATTTGCACCTCGATGTGCTTGGCGTGTTCGATGTAGCGTTCGAGGAAGACCTCGGATCGGCCGAAGGCGCCGGCGGCTTCGCGGGCGGCCTCCTCCCATTTGCCCTTGAGTTCCTTGGCCGAGCGGACCACCCGCATGCCGCGCCCGCCACCGCCGAAGCTGGCTTTGAGCATCAGCGGGTAGCCGACTTTGCCTGCGGCCTTCTCGACGTCGGCGAACTTGAGCAGCCCCTTCGCGGTGCCGGGGACGGTGGGGACCTTGGCCCGCTCGGCGAGTTTCTTGGCCTGGGTCTTGTCGCCGAACTGGCCCAGCACGTCGGCGGGTGGGCCGACGAAAGCGATGCCGTTCTCGACGCACTGGCGGGCCAGGTCGGCGTTTTCGGAAAGGAATCCGTAGCCCGGGTGGATCGCGTCGACGCCGACGTCGGCACACAGCTCCACCAGCGCGTCGATGTCGAGGTAGCCCTTGACCGGCGCGCCGCCCTCGGCCGGGCCCAGCAGGTACGACTCGTCGGCCTTGAAGCGGTGCAGGGCGAAGCGGTCCTCGTGGGTGTAGACCGCCACGGTGCGGATGCCCAACTCGCTGGCCGCACGCATGACACGGATCGCGATTTCGCCACGATTGGCGACGAGCAGCTTCTTGAAGGTCGTGGGCATGAACCGGGCATTGTTCAGCATGTGCGTGAGGTTGGCAAAAACGTCTTGACCGGGCCTTTGTGGCGATTCTTGGCCGTTGAACTTTTCGCCCCCTGACGCGTCCAACACGCACTCTTTGACACAACCGCGATCCCCGCGATACTGGGACCACAGCCATGACCAAGACGATCCAGAGATTCATCGCCGTCGCCGCCCTCGCCCTCGTGGGAGTCGGGTGCAATAAGTACGCCTCCGTGAACCCCACGGTGACGCCCGGTTACACGCTCCAGCAGCGTGACATCGAGATCGCCCGCAACATCGACATGGAAGGCAAGATGCTGCTCGATGACGCGGACAAGTATCTGCTGACGCGGCCGGTGAGTCAGTTGACCTACTGGAACGTCCGCAAGATGAGCCCGTAACTCGGGTCGTCTTCCGATGATCGATTGACGTGAAAGCCCGCGCCGTTCGGCGTGGGCTTTCCGCTGCGCGCCTACGCTGCCCCCGTGCTGCGGCGTGATGATTCCCCAACCAGTTGGCCGCAGCGTTTGAGCCAACTGGTGGCGTTCTCGCCGGCACGCCAGCCCTACATGGTGCGGCGAAACTACCGCCACGAGATCAAGTCAGCGTTCACGTTTCCACTCGCGATGGCAATGGCCGAAGGGGCGTTCGCGGGAGTGGTGGCCGGCAAGTACTTCGATGCGTCGCAGTTGCTGTTGGCGGTTATCACGGCGGCCCCGATGTTCGGGAACATCGTCGCGCTGTTCTGGGGCCAGGTCGCCGAGGGCCGGCGGAAGGTGCCGGTCATCAATGCTCTGCAGCTCGGTGTGGCGCTGGCCGTGGGAGCGGTGGGACTGACATGGTTCATCCCCGACACGAACGGAATGCCGCCCGCGTACGCCGGCTGGATTTTCGCCGGCCTGATCGTTCTGGCACGCGTCTGCGCCAGCGGGATCGTCACGCTCCGCAGCGCGGTCTGGCGGAGCAACTATCCGACTGCCAGCCGGGCCCAGATTGTCGGGCGGATCACCGTCGTGAACATGGCCACGCTCGCGGTGCTGACCACCGCGGGCGCGCTGCTGCTGGATCAGATGCCGGCCAGTTACGCCGTGATGTATCCGGTCTTCGCCGCCATCAGTGCGATCGGCATTTACGAGTTCAGCCGAATCCGCGTTCGTGGCGAGGCGTTGCACCTTCGCGAACAGCCCCGGATCCAGCGTCGCGGCGGGGTGTTGCGGACATACGCCGACCAGGTCTCGGCCGGCCTCGCGTTGCTCCGTGAGGATCGCGTCTTTGCCAAGTACCAGTGGTTTCAGTTCCTGCTCGGCGTGAGTTTCATGTTCGCCGCGCCGAGCCTGTACTACATGGTCAGCAAGGAGATGACCGATCCCGACCGGCAGTACACGCTTGCGGTGATCGTGCTCTCGCTGATCCCCGTGGTCGCCAGCACGCTCTCGATTCAGTTCTGGGCACCGTTGTACGACTCGATGAGCTTGTTCCGCTTCCGCACGATCCAGAGCGGGATCATCGTCATCTGTCAGGCCACCATTCTCGTGGGTGCGCTGACCGATCAGCTCTGGGTGGTCGCCGTCGGGATGCTGTTACAGGGCGTCTGCTTCGGTGGCGGGGCGTTGGCGTGGCAACTCGGCCAGCACGCGTTCGCCGGCCCCGACCGGATCGCGCAATACATGGGCGTCCACGTCATGCTCACCGGCGTGCGAGGTTGCTTGGCACCGTTTTTCGGTGTCGGGCTGTACTACCTGATCGGTCGGCCGGTGTTCGCGGTGAGCCTGTTCTTCAGCGCGATCGGCGTGGCGGGGTACTGGTGGATGAGCCGAAAGTACGTCCTGCCGTTGGAGAAGGTCTGACGCGGTCAGCCGGCCTTGCGGAGGTTGGATCGGGGGATCGGCTTGCGGCCGCCGGCGGCTTTTCGGGCGGCGATCTGTCGGCCGACCCAGCCGTTGAGCCGGACGTTGCGATCACTGGCGTGTCGGAGGTTTTCCAGATACGCCGCGAGGTCTTCCTCGTCGAAGCCGGCCAGAAACTTCCGGTCCGCGTTCGGATTGAACTCGAGAATGTCGGCAATGAGTTGCTCGGTGCGGGAGTCGGCGGGATTTGACGGGCGGACCATGCCTTGAATGATCGGCCAGACCGGCGGACCACGATGAACGATCCCAACACCGACAACACGGACGGCCAGAACGACGGCATCGCCGGGCTCGCGAAGATGAGCACCACCGCAGGCCTCGGCCACGAGTACCGCGCGGTGTCCGCCGTCGCCGTGACGGCACTGTCGGTCGCGGTGGTGGGGCTGTCGGCGTTGCTTGTCGATGCGCTTTTGATCCTGCCGGTGCTTGCGTTGGTGCTCGGCGTCGTGGCGTTGGTGCGGATCAGGCAAAGCGGCGGGACGCTCACCGGCGTCGGCGTGTCCGGGGCCGCGCTCGCGATCGGCGGACTCGTGCTCGTCGTGGCCGGATCGTCGGTGTTCGGCCGTTGGTCCCAACAGCGTGGCGACACGGCCCGCATCGAGGAAACCATCGGTGAACTCCGGTCAGCCCTGACCCGCGACGACTACGCCACCGCCTACACGCACACCGCGCCCCGCTTCCGAGATCGCTTTCCGGCGTCCTTCTTCTCCAACGTGTTCGACGGCATGCAGGGTGAGTTCGGCAACCTGACCGACTTACAGACCACGGGCCTGATCCGCTTCGACGAGTCGGAGCAGGGCATCCGCTATGCCCAGACGCAGTTGATCTTCACCGTCGAGAACCGCGAAGACCCACTTCGGCACAACGCGATCTTCACCAGCGAAGCGGGCGGGACCTGGCAGCTTTCGTCGCTGCAGGATGTGTTCGAATAATCCTCATCCGAGCGGCGACCCGTGTCCGATAACACGGCCATGCGGACCAAGCTCGGTACCCACCTGTCACTATCGCTTTCGTTGACGGCCCTCGGCTGCCTGTCGTTGTCGGGTTGCGGACTGCTCGGCGGTGGGGGTGGCCTTGATGCGATCACCTCGTTCAACGAGGACGAGAGTTTCACGCCGATCGATCCGGCCGAGTATCCCGACGCCCAGATCACCGAGTCCGGCCCGACCGGCCCCCGGCTCGCGCAGATCGACGCCGACCTGCCGATGTACCTGACCAACGCGCCCAAGGGCACGAACATCTTCGGCGAGTTCAACGAACTCGCGCCGGGGCCGCAGCGTCCGCCGGGGGCGTCCGGCTTCGCACAACTCACGTTCGTCGAGGACGGCTACGACGCCGACGTGTGCGTTGATCGGATCGGTAAAAACCTTGTCTTCGCCTCGACCCGCCACCACGAACGCCCGGAAATCTACTTGCAGAAGATCGGCGGGCAAAGCGTCACGCAGCTCACCGCCGACCCGGCCGACGACGCCTTTCCGACCTTCAGCCCCGATGGCTCGCTCATCGCGTTCGCGTCCAACCGCGCCGGCTCGTGGGACATCTACACCATGACCCGCGACGGCAAGGACGTCACCCAAATCACCGACGGATTCACGCAGGACATGCATCCGTCCTTTAGCCCCGACGGCAACCGCATCGTCTTCTCCCGCTTCGGCGGACGCAGCGGACGCTGGGAGCTATGGATCGTCGACCTGCGGACGGGCGTGAACAAGATGGTCGGCTTCGGTCTGTTCCCCGACTGGTCGCCCGACACGACCCGGGACGTCATCGCCTATCAGCGCGCACGGCAACGCGGCACGCGCTGGTTCTCGCTGTGGACACTGGAGATACGCAACGGCGAGCCGATGGCACCAACCGAGGTCGCCGTTTCGACCAACGCCGCGATCGTGGCACCGACGTGGTCGCCGGACGGCCGAGAGATCAGCTTCGGCACGATCATCGAACCGACCGCTGCCGATCAGCCGGGGCAGCAGGATGTGTGGATCGTCACGGCGGATGGAACGAATCGCCGCCGGCTGACCGACGGCATCGGCACCAACGCCACGCCGGACTGGGGTGCCGACGGTCGCATCTATTTCATCAGCGATCGCGGCGGCAACGAGTGCGTTTGGTCCGTCGCCGCTGACGGCAGCGAAAGCGTCGGCATTGACCAGAACCTCGCCGAGATCGATGCGGGTTTGATCGGTGAGTAGGTCACGAAGTTCGTTCAGGATGACATGATGGTTTCCAACACCTTTCGACATGCGTTGCTTGGTCTTGTTCTTCTGATGCTCACCGGCTGCTTCGGCGGCGGTGATCCGGAGTACGGCGTCGAACGCAAACTCGCCTTCCCCGGCATCCGGCAACAGACCTGGGCCGTCGCGCCCGCCATCAACCTCTCCGGCCAGCGCAGCGTCGACCCGCTGCTGCAGGGCGACTTGTTGTTCCAGGAGGTCAGCCAGACCGAGGGGCTCGTGGGCGTTCCTGTGAACCGGGTGATCGAGGTAATGGCCGCGCTCGGATTCGAGCAGATCCAGTCGGCCGACGAGGGCGCGATGGTGTGCGAGGCGCTCGACGTGGACGCGCTGGTGGTGCCGACGGTGACGATGTACGACCCGTACGACCCGCCGAAGTTCGGCGCGACGTTGACGCTGTTCTTTCGCGGCGGGGCAGTGCGGACCGAGTGGAACGTGGAGGTCCGCGACCTGCAGCGGATGAGCAGCAGCGCCGAGGTGGCGGCGTACGTACCGCCGACGACCTTCCTGCAGACGGCCGAGGTGTTCGATGCGGCCGAAGGCTCGACACGACAAAAACTCTGGGCCTACGCGCAGGGCCGCAGCGATCCGATGTCTGCCGCCCAGGAACGGGAGTACCTGATGGCGATGGACCGGTTCTGCACGTTCGGCTATGCGACGCTGTTGGAAGAACTGCTCAACACGCCCGGCGCGACCGGCCCGATCGTGCAGAAAGTAAATTCCCCTTCGGTGGCCCGCGCTTCAGGCCGATAAGGAGGAGGAGGTATCTGCATGGAATCCGAATCAAAGCCGACCGGCAACGTTCTCGAGACGCGCACCCTTGCCCTGCACAAGGGTGAGCACGAGCACCGCTTTCGTTACGAGCCGGGCGACGAGCGGTCGGTCCTCGATGCGGTAATCGGCATCGTCGGCGACACGACCGGCAAGGCCGACGACGCACATTTGGACTGGTTCGACGCCGCAGTGCTTTCTCACCAACTTGGTGAGCATTTGGCAAAAGAACTCGAAGCGATCATGCCGAAGAAAGCCGCATGAGGTTTGCATTACCGGTCGCTCGAATGCGAGGGTTCCGGTGTGTCGGGGTTTGAGAGTGCACGGGAAGAAAATGCCGGTCGGTCGCCTGCGGGAGTGTGGGTCGTCGATCGTCGCGGTCTGAGGATAAAGCCCGCTCGGGCCGTCAACGCCAAGCCTGCGAGACGTGGAACGTCTCCACGCACTTCGAGTGCCAGCAAGCGGAAGCACGACGGCAAGCCATTCCGGGATTGTTTCCCCCGCGGGACATGCGGTCACTGATGACCCAAACCCGCACCGCGGCACACACTCGATGTACGACGACATTCGCGATATCACCGACAACGGCTCCTTCGCCCAGCCCTCCACCGACACGCAAGACTTCTCCGAGCGCGGCGGCAGCCCCAATCACGGCGACCGGGTCACGGCGACCAACGACAAACCTGACACGGCCCGCGCCGAAACTCCGCAGGAAAAGCAGGTCTCGGACCTGGCCCGCGAGTTCCTCGACCACCTCAAGCTCGAACGGCACTTCTCCGACTACACCGTCCGTAGTTACGGCGCGGACCTGACACAGTTCTGTCAGTTCCTCATGGGCGAGATCGGTCGGAGCTTCAGTAGCATCGACCGTGAGGCCGACGCCCGGCCGATCGACGTGAAGCTCGTCGATGTCGAAGCCGACGTCGTGCGTGAGTTCCTCGCCTACCTCGCCGCCCAGAACTACACCAAGAGCACCACCGCCCGGAAGCTGGCGACGCTGCGGAGTTTCTACAAGTTCCTCATCCGTCGGGGCCGCGTCGAAACCTCGCCGATGAACGCCATCCGCACGCCCAAGCAGGACAAGCGCCTGCCCAAGTGCCTGACGCTCGAACAGATCCAACTCCTGCTCGACGCCCCCGGCGATGCGGACATCCTCTCGCTCCGCGACAAGGCCATGCTGGAAGTGCTCTACTCCAGCGGCATCCGTGTCAGCGAACTCGTCGACCTCACGCTTAGCGATATCGACCTTGAAGAGGGCATTCTCCGTGTCATCGGTAAGGGCCGAAAGGAACGCCTCACGCCCATCGGCTCACAGGCCATCGGTGCGATCCGTCGCTACCTGCAGAACCGCCAGCTCGACAGCCGCATCGACCCGCCCGGCCCGGACCAGAAGGTCTTCCTCAACAAGCACGGCGATCCGCTGAGCACCCGCAGCGTCCGTCGCAAGCTCGACAAGTACCTTGCCCAGGTCGGCCTCGATCCCGGCATCAGCCCGCACACGCTGCGTCACAGCTTCGCCACGCACCTGCTCAATAACGGTGCCGACCTCCGCGCGGTTCAGGAACTGCTCGGCCACCAATCACTGTCGACGACGCAGGTCTACACCCACCTGACCACCACCCGTGTCAAGGATGTCTACGACGACGCTCACCCGCGGGCCCGCACCGACGGCATCAACGGTTACGCGATGCCAAAGGCGTCCTAGGTCGAAGCAATATGTGAATCGCGAAAAGTGGAACGCGAAGTGCGGGGCCGGCCCTCGCACTTCGCGTTCCATGTTTTGTGTTTCACGCTCTCGAAACCGCCCCAACATTGACGAACACGCCCGTACTCGCGACAATCACTGCTCCATGCGATCACACGCCCTCCGTACGTCGTTGAAATCCGCCAAGCTCGCCCTGGCCGCCGCGGCCGTGACGCTGTTCATGGGTGCGGGATGCGACGATCCGGACTCGCCGGAGAACAAGATCAAGGCCGGCCTGGCCAACGCTTCCGGCTCGCTGGCTGCCGAGAACTACGACGCGCTTCGCGCCGACCTCACCGGCCTCACCAGCACCGGCGGCAGCCCGACCGAGCTTGCCAACACCTACGACCTGCTGGCCCAAGTCGAACTCGCATCGGCCCGTGCGATCCGTAACGACGCCAACGCCAAGCTCGTCGATGTCGAGAAGCGTCTTCAAGATCTCGCTGGCGTGTCATCGAACCTCGCCGACGTCAACCGCCGCATTGCCGCCCTCCGTTCGGCCGACCCCGGGCCGGCACTTCAGGCCATCGACGACACCGTCGCCGGCCTTCGCGGTGCCGGGAACGCCGAGACCTTCACCATCGGCGACGTCGATATCGAAACCGTCGGCACGCTCGAGCAGGAAGTGAGCCGACTCCAAGGCGAGGTTGCCAATCTCGAAGCACAACGTCAGCAACTCGAGACCACCCGCCTGGCCGCGCTTAAGCGTGCGTCCGAACTGTTCTCCCAAGCCGACAGCGAATCCGGCGACGCGGGCATGGACACGTTCCGCAACGCCATCGTCGCCCAAAAGGAAGCCTCCAACACCGCGACCCAGCAATCGCAGTTGGACGTCGAACTACTCGCCGTCCGCGGCGATCTCGAAGTGGCTCAGGCCAAGCTGGAATCACTGGCGAAGGGTGTCGAAAACATCGAAGGGCTGAAGGCTGCGACCGAAACGCATTGGGAAACGCTGCAGAATCAGATCGCCGTCCAGCAACAGCGGGCCGAGGCGAAAAAGGCCGAAGCCGACGCATTGATCAGTGGTGGCGATGGCGAATCGCTCGGCGAAGCACTTGCCCAGGCCCAGTCGCAGGTCGAAGCCGCGAAGACCGCGTTCGCGGCCGCCGTCCAACGGTTCAGCGAAGGTGCGAGTCAGGCGAACTCCGCAGGCCGTGACTCGGCCGCGCCACCGAAAGCGTACTTCGATCTTTCCACCGGAGCTGCCCAACGGGAGCAGGGCGAGTTGCTCATGTCCGTGGCGACCAGCGCGTATCTTCGCGAGATCATCGCTCGCAGCGCCGAGAACTCTGGCGTGACGCTGCCCGACGCGCTCTCGTCGTCGGCTTCCGCGGCCGATCTCGATGCCAATGCCGAGGCAGCCAGGGCCATTCTCGCGTCGGCCGAGCAAAGCTTTCTCGATGCCAGCAACGGCGGCGGAACGCTCGGTGCCGAAGCGCGTGCCGCCGTGTCCGACGCCGCGGCGTTCCTCACCGGGTTCACCCGCTTCTCGCTCTCACAAGTCGCGCTGCTCACCGGCAACGACACCGAGGCCGAGCAAGCGCTCAAGAGCGCCGTCGACGCGGTTAGCGAGTTGGACGACGCCGAGTTTTACCCGCTGCCCGTCGCGATGCGTGACTTGCTCAACGGTGTTTCGCGCAGCATGCCCGCCGACGCGCCGTCCGATGAGGAATCGCCTGCCGAGGTCGAGTCGATGGACGAGTCGGAAGAATCACCCGCCGACGACGAGATGTCGGAAACGCCCGACGCGTCCGAAGCCGGCGATGCCAAAGCGATGGAGAAGTAGATCGGCATTTCGCCTAAACTGATTTCGTCGCCAGGGGCGGCCGGCGTGGTGTCGGCCTGAGAAGCACCCTTGGAACCTGACCCGGATCATGCCGGCGTAGGGAGGCGGCGGGCCATCGCACATTCGTGAAGTCCCGCCGTGCTCAACCGCGCCGCTTTGAAGAAAGCCGCCGTGATGAGCACGCCCGATTCCAAGAACGTTCAGTTGGAGTTCCCCTGGACCCTGCCCGCCATCGGCGGCAACCCCGGTGACGAATCCGCCACCACGCCCGGCTCCTTCGCCAACACCCCCGACCTCGGCGGCCCGCTGTCCTTCAGCAGCCCCGACACCCCCGGCATGCCCGAGCCGTCCGGCAAGACGGCGTGGGACTTCCTGCCGGAGGGGTGGTCGACCGAGGTTGAGTACGGCTGTCAAGAATGCGGTCGTGATGAACCACTCACTCTCGAGTTACTTGGCGAATGGCGAAAGAACGCCGGTGATGCGAAGCAGATTCAGGTTCCGTTTTGGCAAGCAGACGGTGGTTCCCGAACAGTCGTCTGCCCAATCGACTTCGTTCCGGTCACCCAACTCGAACACGCTCGCCTCGGCATCATCACCGAGCAGATGCGGCGCGTCGCCGAGCGCGAGCCGCACCTGACCGCGGCGCAGGTCCGCGACGAGATCGCCGCCGGCCGACTCGTCATCCCCGCCAACCGCAAGCATCTCGGGTACAAGCTGGACCCCATGGCCATCGGCCGGTCGACCAAGACCAAGATCAACGCCAACATGGGCGCGTCCCCCGTCTCCTCCGGCACCGACGAGGAAGTCGAAAAGCTCCACTGGGCCGAACGCTGGGGCGCGGACACCGTGATGGACCTCTCCACCGGCGGCGACCTCGACGCCACCCGCCAGGCCATCATCGAGAACTCCACCACGCCCATCGGCACGGTGCCGATCTACTCGATGATCATCGGCCGCAAGATCGAAGACCTCGACGAAGCGATCATCCTCGACACCGTCCGCCACCAGGCCGAGCAGGGCGTCGACTACTTCACGATCCACGCCGGCATTCTGCGCGAGCACCTCAAGTTCGCGAAGGACCGCCTGATCGGCCTCGTCTCGCGCGGCGGCAGCCTGCTCGCCAAGTGGATGCTCCACCACGAGAAGCAGAACCCGATGAACACGTCTTGGGAGGCGATCTGCGACGTGATGCGCGAGTACGACGTAACCTTCAGCATCGGCGACGGCTGCCGGCCCGGCGGACTCGCCGACGCGACCGACAACCTGCAACTGCTCGAGCTCGCCGAGATCGGCAAGCTCACCGAACGCGCGTGGCGCCGCGGCGTGCAGGTCATGGTCGAAGGCCCCGGCCACGTGCCGTTCGACCAGATCGAGTACAACATGAAGCTCCAGCGGTCGCTGTGTCACGGCGCGCCGTTCTACGTGCTGGGCCCGCTGGTCACCGACATCTTCCCGGGCTACGACCACATCACCAGCTGCATCGGCGCGACCGCCGCCGCCTACCACGGCGCGAGCATGCTCTGCTACGTCACGCCCAAGGAGCACCTGGGCTTGCCGAAGAAGGACGACGTGAAGCAGGGCTGCATCGCCTACAAGATCGCCGCCCACGCCGCCGACGTCGCACTCGGCATTCCCAGCACCCGCGACCGTGACGACGAGCTGACCAAGGCCCGCGCCGCGCTCAACTGGCAGAAGCACTTCGACCTCTCCTTCGACCCCGACACCGCGCGGGCCTACCACGACGAAGACCTCGACGTCGACACCGACTTCTGCGCCATGTGCGGCCACGACTGGTGCAGCGTCCGCATCAGCAAGGAGATCCAGGATTGGGCCAGCGGCAAAGCCGAAGGCTTCGAGCGCGAAAAAGTCATGCGCTCCGCCGCCCTCACCGACGAGCAAAAAGCCATCCTCGAACAACGCGGCGTCCTGAGCCCCGAGGAGATCCACAAGCTCGCCACCAAAACCAAGAAGGCCGTGGACACCGACGACCACGGCAAAGCCGCCTGCCACAGCGACTACGTCGACGCCGACGAAGCCAAGGCGAAGCAGAAGCTCGTGCAGCTGAATAAAGCCCCGGCCATGAACATCCCGAGTGAGGACCGGGTGATCTAGACGATGCCACCACCGCGTCTGTTCGTGCTGTTTGCCGCTTCCGCTCCGATCGCGGCGGTCTTGCGTCGCGGTCCCAGCAAGCGCTGGCAAGTCTTCCGGTGGGAGCTCAACGGCGATCAACTAACGCCGGGCGACGTGTTCTTTGGAAGCGTCTATCCCGATGCATCGGATGTCTCGCCTGACGGGAGGTTTCTGCTGCTCAACTGGGGTGATTTCCACTGGCCGCCGCACGAAGAGGTCGGTGAGACATGGACGACACTAAGCCGACTGCCATCGCTTGTGCCGATCTGGCGAAGGCCGGATGAAGAAGGGCACTACTGCGTGGGTGGTCGATTCGTCACCAATGGCGTACACCTGAACACGTGGGTCGACGTCGAAGGGCAGATCGGTCCTTTCTCCCAAGCCACGCCAGACGAAACCGACCTGCTCTACTGGCGTCGCTCGCCCAACGTGTCACACTCAGATCGGCCGATGGATCTCACACTGCCTCACGGGGCCGCATGGGTGATGCGTGACACCCGGCGGCGTGCCATCTTCGTCCGGGACGGTTGTCTGTACCGCATCGCTCGCCACGGCGAGGTTCTTCTGCATGATTTCAACCCGATCGAGTTTGGTCCCCGCGTCGCCAATGAGATGGTAAAACAGTGGCGAGCTCGGCCCAGTACAATGCAATGATGCCAATCCATGACTGGACACGGGTGAGTGCGGGCGAGTTCCATGCCTTTCACACCGGCTGGCTTGTCAGCATGCAGCGTTCGCTCAACAACGGCTTGCTGCCCGACACCATTTACGCGTTGGCGGAGCAGCATGCCGGCGAAATGCACGCTGACGTGCTGACGCTTGAACGACCCGAGCCGGACGGGTCGATCGGGGACTCCGAACACGGCGGAACACTCGTACTTGACCGTCCACCCCAGACCTCCGTGAAGGCCACCATCGCGCGTGAGCCCATGCTCGAAGCGCGTCGACGCTCTCTTGCGATTCGCCATGTCAGCGGCAACCGGCTTGTTGCATTGGTCGAGGTCGTGTCGCCAGCGAACAAGGATCGCTCGTCGGCCGTCGAGCGGTTCATCGACAAGTGCGTGTCGGCCGTGCAAGCCGGAGTGCATCTCGTAGTGATCGATCTCTTTCCGCCGCGTGGCGAAGGAACGGGAGGACTTGGCGCAGCGGTGTGGCGTGAGATCGGTGGAGAACCTGATCTGACAGACCCCGCGACATCGCTCACGCAGGTGGCTGTCCGGGTCGGCTCGGAAGTCTTGGGCATCGGATGCGAGGTGTTCGCCGAGCATGTTCAAGTGGGTGTACCCATGCCTGATTTGCCACTGTTCTATGCCGCGGAGTGGTATGTCAATCTTCCGCTCGAGCGGACTTACAACGAAGCGTTTGATGGGGTGCCTCGCCACCTTCGGCGACAACTAGGCTTTCAAACAAGCGACTGATCCGAGGTTTACCGATACCGCCATGCCCGTCCGCTACGAACACGCCGAGCCGGTCGACGCTTCGCCTGCCGCCGCGTTTGCGCTGATCGACGACCTGCCCCGCGCGGCCGAGTGGCTCCCGCCGTGCGTTTCGCTCACCAACGTCACCGGCCCGCCGAACAACGTCGGCGACAAACTCCACTACGTCTTCAAGCAAGGCGGCAAGCAACAGGAGATGGGCGGCCAGATCGTCGAGCGCGTCGAGAACGAGAAGCTCGTCAACCGCTACGAGGACAAGGCGTTCGCCGTCGTCGTCGACCTCCGCGTCAGCCCCGACGGCGCGAACGCCATCACGCACCACGCAATCGAGATCACGCCCAAAACGTTCATGGGCAAGCTGTTCACGCCGCTGATCAAAATGGGTTTGAAGAAACAGACCCGCGACGCCGCGACAAACCTGAAGCGGCTGCTGGAGGCTGCCTAACCTCCCCCATGCCCACCATCGCACTCCAGCTCTACACCGTTCGTGACGCGCTCAACAACGACCTTGACGGCGGGCTCGCCGCGCTGGCGGAGATGGGGTATACGCATGTCGAACTGGCCGGGCTCTACGGCCTGACCGCCGAGCAGCTCAAGGCCAAGCTCGACGCCAACGGCCTCACCGCCGTGGCCGCCCACGAAGGCTGGATCCCCGGCGGCGATGCGACCGACGCGATCAACACCGCCAAGGTCTTCGGCTACAAGTACATCATCCAGCCGTACTGGCCCGACGACCAACGCACCGTTGCCGGCTACCGCAAGATCGTCGAGGCGATCAACGCACAAACCGCCGAGGGCATCACCTTCGGCTACCACAACCACGACTTCGAGTTCGAGAAGATCGACGGCGACACGACCGGGATGGACGTGATCTTCGACGGCACCGGCGTCACTGCCGAGCTCGACACGTGCTGGTCGGCCGTCGCCGGTGCGGACACGGTCGCGTGGATGCACAAGCTCGCTGGCCGACTGCCGCTGATCCACGTCAAGGACTGCGCCGACTACGGCACCAAGCAGCTCACCGAGGTCGGCACCGGCATCGTCCCAATCAAGGACATCCTCGCCGGCGCGGCGGAAGCGAAGGTCGACTACTTCGTCATCGAGCAGGACAACAGTTGGATCGACAATGACAGCCTCAAGAGCGCGAAGATCAGCCTTGAGAATCTCAAGGGCATGCTCGGCTGATGCAGTGCGACCTCGCCATCGTCGGCGCGGGGGCGGCCGGGCTGTCGGCCGGCATTTTTGCCAAGCAGGCCAACCCCGATGCATCCGTCGTGCTCCTCGACGGTGCGAGAAAGGTCGGCGCAAAGATTCTCGTTGCCGGCGGCGGGCGGTGCAACGTCACGCACCACGCCGTGGACGTGCGGGACTACAACGCGGCGAGCCGCAACTTCGTCAAGAACGTTCTCGCGAGCTTCACGGTCGAAGACACAACCCGCTGGCTCGATGACATGGGCGTGCAGCTCAAGCGCGAGCCGACCGGCAAGCTCTTTCCAACCACCGACAAAGCCCGCACCGTGCTCGACGCGCTGCTGGGTCGCTTGGCGGACCTCGGCGTCGACCTGCGCACCGAGTCGCGCGTCACCGGCATCGTGCCGACCGGCGACGGCTTCACACTGTTCATCAACGAAACCGAGAAGCTCACCGCGCGTCGACTCATCGTCTGCACGGGCGGCCGAAGCCTGCCCAAGACCGGCTCCGACGGCGGCGGCTATGCACTGGCCAAAGCGCTCGGCCACACCGTCACTGACACGCACCCGGCACTCGTCTCGATCGTCCTGCAACAGCACTTCTTTCACGCCAACCTGGCCGGCATCAGCCACGACGCGGAGATCGTCACGACGCTGGATCGCAAGCCGATCGACCGCCGGACCAGCTCGCTGCTCTGGACGCACTTCGGCCTAAGCGGCCCAGTGGTGATGGACGCGAGCCGACACTTTCTCGCGGCAAAGCTCGCCGGCGGCGAGCCGCAGTGGACGCTCAACCTCCTGCCCGGTGAGCGGTTCGACACGGTCGAGCCGAAGCTGCTCGGTCAGTCGAGCGTGACACTCCGCCGCGCGATCGACGGGCTCTCGCCGATGCCGGAGAAGGTCGTCGACGCGATGCTCGCCAGCATCGGCGTCGCGCCCGACACGCCGCTGGCGCAGCTCAAGAAGGATCAACGCCGCAAGGTCGTTCACACGCTCACGGCGTTGCCGTTGCCTGTCGAACAGGACCGCGGCTGGAACCACGCCGAGGTCACCGCCGGCGGCGTCCCGCTGAGCGAAGTCGCCTGGAAAACGATGAGCAGCCGCAAGCACGACGGCGTTCATCTGGCCGGCGAGATCCTCGATCTCGACGGCCGCATCGGCGGCTTCAACTTTCAATGGGCCTGGGCCACCGGCCACCTCGCCGGCAAAGCCGCCGCTCAGGCCTTAGCGTCCGACTTGTCGAACTCCACGTCGGCATAAACCTCCGCCAGCGGTAGGTCGACCTCGACCGAGTCCAATCGGGCCGTTGCGTCCAAGCCTACCGCAACGTCGAACGTCCACGTGCCATCATCGTTGCGTCGAAACACCCGAATCCGTGGTTCGGTCTGACTGATCACGACATACTCTTGAAGTGACTCGACAAGTCGGTAGTGGTCGAACTTCTCTCCAAGATCAAAGTCACTGGTGGAGTCGCTGAGCACTTCCACGATGACACGCGGGTTCAGCACGCTGGTGCGATGCTTGTCGTCCGGCGGGTACTCCGTGTCGCCACAGATAATCATAGCGTCCGGGTAGTAGCCCCGAAGCGCTGCGGGGACTTGAAGCTTCAGCTCGCTGCCGTGGACCTTGCACGGTTTACCTCGCAGGGCGGTGCGAAGTGTGCTCGAGACACCGATCGAGATTGACGAGTGATTCTCGGTTCCTCCCGCCATTCCTTCGGGCGCGGGTCCATCTCCGATCCATTGGATCGGTACGAGCTTGCCGTCGTGAAACTCGTGCTTCACCGGTGAGCTCTCCTCGAACGCGAGATACTCCTCCCATGTGTAGCGCTTGTTGGTCGGGACCGGCTGCTCCATGGGGCGATTGTAACACCGGCGGAGTCACGGTGCGTAGCGACCCACCAGGTGCGTGGTGGCGGCGGGCCAGAGTCGAGATAACGGACGTTGTCAGCATCGCTGTCACGATCGTCGACCGGCGCACGCCCGCCGTCATCTTCTCCGTCCGGGCCGACGGTCCAAACGCGTGGACGGGGATCGACCTCGTCGCCGGAGCTGTAGCGGATCGGTGTGCCGGTCATGGGGTTGATCGCCTCGACCGGCAAGTAGTCCGGCACACAGTCGGAGAGCGATTCGGGCCAGTCGCCGTGCTCGTTTCGATACAGCGAGGTTGCGATGACCGTCGCGGCGAGCAAGCGCGTTCGCTCGGACCGAAACCGCATCTCTGCCGCATGTCGGCCGTACACCGGATTCGCCATGATGTACGCGATGGTGCCGTACCAACTCTCGGGTTCGGGCGGAAGTTTGGCCTCGGTTTCGGCCATTGTCCCCGCTTGATCCAACGCCTGCTTCAACTCGATGGCGTAGTCGGCGAGGTCGGCGGCGCTTTGTCGGTGGGCCGGTCGGCCGACAACCCCAAACGCCGTCGCGTCGTCGTGACGGAGCTTCGTTTGTGCCACGGCTGTTGAGCCGGCGATGGCGTTGGTCAACGCGACGTTAATCGGATCGTCATCGAGCAACATGGCCAACCAAATCTCGGCCTCGGCACAAACCGAAGCGTCCGACAGATCGACCCAAGGCAGCAGTTCGGCGACACGTTCCGCCGCCACCGTGTGCGAACTGAGCGCGTAAACCCCGTCGAGCCAAACGTGTGTTGAACTGCCTAAGGCCTGGGCGTGAAACTCGATCAATCGAATTGTCGCAAGCGCGTCGGCGTGGTCGCCGTCGTGCCACTTCAAGGCGGCCGACATCCACACGAGTCGGTTCAATTCGCCAACGGCCTCAAGATGCGGCAGCTGCGCGTCGATCATCTCCATCACCGAAATGAGATTGCGATACGGATGCGGCCGACGTGCTTCGACGCGATGACCCTCGGCCAGTTGTTCAAGTGGGAAGAGCTCTTGAAGAGCTGCTGAGTTGTCGTCGACGGCGACGACCGCGGCCTGCCAACTGCTCGGGTACACCGTCGTCGCAAACCCATGCTCTGCGACCGCGACGATCGCCTGCTCGGAAGTCAGCCCGGCGTCGATGTATGTCGCGATCTCGGCCACCCGTAACATCTCCGTCTGCTCCTGCGGCGTTTGAGAGAGTTCGTCTTGCAAGGAAACGAGATGTAGGTCGCTGCAATAAGTCTCACGCATGGCGGCGGTTTCGAGCACGAGTGACTGCACGGCCTTGTCGATGATCGGTGCCGCGTTGCGGTCGTCGGGGATGTCGCCCAAGCGTTGCTGGGCGGTCACCACGTCGAATCCGAAGTCGGCATCGAGCAGGCGTTGGTGCCCGGCCTCCATCGCGCGGGTTGCGGCGAACGTCCACACCAGCCATGCCAGGACCAGCCAGACCGGCGTGAGCGTTACGAAGACGGACAAAAGCTTCAATGCTCGACGCATGCAGACACCGTAACGCTGATTAGTGAGATGGCTCGGGAGAAACCGTTGCGACGTTTCTAACGCCACCGGGTGCTGCGGTACGCTGTTCCGCATGTCCCTCGCCACCTCCCTCGACGCCAACATCCATGGCTTTGCGCACAAGCGGTCACGGACTTGGCCTTATGTGGTGGAGCGGTTGAGCGAGTCGGTGTGGGTGGTGGCGGATGAGCCGCGGGCGAAGGCGCGGGTGCGGGAGTACTTCGTGTTGCATGATGACGCGGCGGCGGCGGCGCGGTTCGTTCGGAAGCATGCCGGGCGGGCACCGTTCGTGTTTTGTGTTGGGCATACGAAGCTCGGGCGGGACAACGACATCGAAGCCGCGTACAAGGACGCAGGGCTGCGCTTGTTCGGCAACGAGGGGCTGTTCGTGCGCAAGCTGCCACCACGACCGAGGCGTACCGACAAGCACGATGTTCGCCGGATCGATTCGGTCGAATCCGCGCGGGCGTTGGCGAAGGCGGCAAAGGTGCGTCAGCTCACCGAGGACGAAGCCGCCGATCCCGACGCGGACTTGCGCGTTCACATGGCGGTTGTCGACGGAAAGCCGATCGGCTGGTGCGGATCGGTCCGCACCTCGAAGAAGAGCGCCACGACCATCGACGTCTACGTCGACCGCAACCACCGCCAGCGCGGCATCGGCAAGGCGCTCATGCGGGCCATGCTCGCCGACGACGCCAAGCGCGGCATCACCGCCAACCATCTCATCGCCAGCCGACTCGGCGGCAAGCTTTACGCCAGTGTCAGTTACGACCACATCGGCACCCTCGCCTGCTTCCGCGGCTAACCTGCCCCGATGCAGCGGACGCTCGAACTGTTGAACCAAGGCATCGCGGAGGGCTTGCACCCGGGCTACCAGATCTGCGTGATCCGCGGCGGCGAGACGGTCGTCGATCACCACGCCGGCGAAGCGCGGACGGGCGTGCCGATGACGGGTGACACGCTGACGCTCTGGATGAGTGCCGGCAAACCGATCACGGCGATCGCGGTGGCACAGCAGGTGTCGGCGGGGCGGGTCGACCTGAACACGCCCGTCGCCGAGTACATCCCCGACTTCGGCCAGGGCGGCAAGGGCACGATCACCGTCGCGCATGTGCTGACGCACACGAGTGGCTTTCGCAAGGTCGGCAGCAACTGGTCGACCGAGCCGTGGGACAAGGTGATCGAGCGGATGTGCGCGGCGGAGATCGAGCCGGGCTGGGTGCCGGGCGAGACGGCGGGGTATCACGTTGCGAGTGGTTGGTATGTGTTGGGCGAGATCGTGCGCCGGGTCGACCCGCGGCAGCGCTCGTTGGAGGTGTACCTGCGCGACGAGGTGTTCGAGCCGATGGGCATGGCCGACAGTTGGATCGGCATGCCGGCGTCGAGGTACGCCGACTACGGCACGCGCGTCGGCATGGCGTGGCACACCGAGAAGGGCGAGACCAAGCCGATGCCGTTCCCGCACACGCAACTCGGCTGCACGCTCTGCCGACCCGGCGGCAATGCACGGGGGCCGGCCCGGGAGTTGGCCAGGTTCTACCAGCAACTGCTCGAAGACCGCACGAGTGATCCGGTGATCCGCACGTTCACCCAGCACCAGCGCGACGGGCTCAAGGACCTGACCTTCGGTGCCGTGTTGGATTGGGGATACGGGTTCCTGATGAACGACGATCGCGGCAAGCGGCTGCCCTACGGCTATGGGCCGCACGCATCGCCGCGGACCTTCGGCCACAGCGGTAACCAATCGTCCTGCGCCTTCGCCGATCCGCAGCACGACCTGGCCGTGGCGTGGGTCACCAACGGCCTGCCCGGCGAACTCGCGCACCAACGACGACAGCACGCGCTCAACACAGCCATCTACGAAGATCTCGCGATCAGTTGACCCAACTCCGCGACACGCGAACTGCCGGGCAGGTCCAGCGCTTCGTGCCAGGGTCGGCGGACATGGCTGACCGGTTCCCGACCGTGGTCGAACCATTGCCAGATCGGATGGGCCCCGTAGGCGAACCCCGCGCCGCCGGCCTCGAGTCCGGCGCGGATCGCGGCTTCGACGTCGCCGGCATCGAACCAACCGACGTCGGGATCGAAGTCCATCGGATGGTCCTCGTAGCACGGCTCGGCATCGAGGCAGGGCTTGCCCGGGTCGGCGGCTTTCATGCGGCGGATCAGCTCGGCGGGGCCGGGGTCGGCGCGGTGGTGGCCGGACTGGCACATGTGGAAGTCGAGCCAATCCTCGCCGGCGAGATGGTCGGCGCTGGTCTCCTTGCCCTTGGGGTGGTAGCTCATCAGGTGCGGCGTCTGCTCGGCGGCTTTGATCCCTGCGGCCATCTCGCGCCAGACGGGCCGGTAGTCGACGCCCTCATGCACCGGTGGCCGGTCGCCACCGAGGACCCAGATGAGATGGTCGAGATGGCCGAAGCGTGCGCCGATCCAGGTACCGAAGGCCCGCGCGTTGTCGGCGTTGATGAGGATCGGCGCATTGCCCCAAAGGCGCAGGACGAAACTGCCCCACGTCGGCAGCAGCGCAACACGCAGACCCCGCTCGCCACAACGCCGGATCACGTCCTCGACGAAGTCCATGTACGCCGGGTTCGGTCGCGTGGGGTCCTGGTCGATCAGCGCGAGCTCACCGGCATGGTTCGGCTCGGATTCGCCACCGAGCTCGGCAAGGACCACGGCCTGAATCACCGTGAAACCCTTGGCCGCGCGGTCGTCGAGGTAGCGGTCGACCTCGTCGGGCGTCGCACGATGAAAGAGTTCCCACGCGGTATCGGCGATGTACGGGAACACCCGGCCGTCATCGGTCACGAGGCGATCAGCGGTGGTTGACAACGGTGACATTCGCCCAGCGTATCACGACGTCCGTCGGCATCACCCCAAACGCCAGTGATGCATGCCACCGGTGACGGTCGTTTCGACGTCGGGCAGACGAATGTCGGCGGTGATGGTCTCGGGCAGTTGGAGGTGGACGGCATCATCACGTTGCCAGCGGACGGTGATGTTGCCGTGGGGCGTCGGGAAGACGGTGTCGCACCGACCGACGCGTTGCCAGTCGGTGACGGGTTTGAACGTGACCTGATCCCATCCGGCCGCCGTCTGGCGAATGCCGCCGAGGGTACGCATGAGGTGGTACAGCGGATGCGCGGCCCAGGCGTGAGAAACCGTTTCCTGAACAAGATACGTGTCGGTGGCGAAGGACTCGAAGCAGCCGCCGTACGGGAGCATTGGTGCCCAGTGTCGGGCGATGTGATCGAGCATGGCATGTTCCATGCCGAGCTTCTCGGCGACGTCGTAGACGTAGGTGACCCAGTAGCTTGACGGGTTCGCACCGCCGTGGAGATCGCCGGCGAGGTAGTCGGCAATGCGCTGGTGCAGCGGTGCGTCGTTGCGTAGCTGGGCGAGTAAGGCGAGCGTCTGGCAATGGATCGAGTGACGCGGCACGTGCTCGCCACTGGCATCGAGGCCGTCGATGTACAAACCCGCGTCGGCATCGAAGAGCACCGCGTCGATCCGCTCGAGTTGCTCGGTGCGTTCGGCCCGTAGGACGTACGCGTCCTCTTCGCGATCGGCCGCATCGCAGACTTCGGCCAGCGCATCGAGCATCCAGGCGTGCCAGAGATTCAGCAGCGTCGGCGTACCCGTGTCGTGAAGGTCGCACCAATCAAGGAAGAGCCAGTACCGCGGGTCGTACTTGAGCAGACCGGCTTCGCCCAATCCTTCGGTGCGGAAGTAGCGCAGTACCTTCTGCACGTTCGGCCATTGCTCGAGGAACAAGTCGGTGTCGCCGGTCTGCCACCAGTGATCCCAAAGCGTCATCATCCAGATGAGCGAAAAGTCGGGCAGCACACAGGTGTGCGCCATCGTCGGCGCGTGGCCGTAGGTCAGGCCGTTGGGCAGTTGCTGGCCGATGATGGAGCGGATGCCGCGGACCAACGGCCGATCGTCGTTGACGAGGTGGAACGTGTTCTGGCTCTGCACCCGCGCGTCTCCCCACCACTGCGCCTGCTCCCGCCAAGGCGTATCGGTATACGCGTCGGTCAGACACACCCGCTGGGTTTCGCGGCACATCTCCCAGATCGCATCGACCTCGGCATCGTCGGTCTCGAACGTGCCGGCGATGTCCAGGGGGTAAATCGTCTCACGCAGCGTCGGCATGACTCGCACTTCGCCGGATGCTTGGATGAACAGGTAGCGATGCCCGATCGGTTGGAATGCCTCCCAATGCGTTTGACCCGCGTCGACGCGCAGTTTGGCGGCCATGTCGATGCGGTTGCGGACGGTCTTCGGCGGCAGGATCGGCTCGCCGTCGGCGTCGACGGCTTGAACGAAACTGATTTCCAATTCAGTCGGCGTTTCGGCATCAATGTCGAGGCGGAGCGTTCCCAGTCGTGTTCGTCCCAGGTCGAACGCCAACGTCGCGCCGTCGATCGGCTCGTAGTCGATGATGTCGGTCGTAAGGTGCGGAACGCCGCGCTCGGTCATGCCCGACCACGGTTCATGGCCGAACACATACGCCATCCGCGGCGGGTGCCAGTCGTAGTCGGACGCATCCCCGCCGACCAAATCGGGCGGCGGGCTGTCGGTGAGATCGACATGCTCCTGGTAGCCGAGTTGCACCGAGAGCTTGGGCGTGAGTCGGCTGTGCGTGGCGTCGAGTCGGGTGCCCCAGGACTCGTCGGTGACGATGCGTTGATCCGGCAACTCGATCGTGCAAAGCAGCCCGGCGGCGTCCTCATGGCGGTACTGGAACGTCCCGCGTCCGGGGTTGTGAACTTGGACGGCGATGATGTTTTCGCCGATTTGGAGATGCTCGGCGATGTCGTGCGTGTCGAACGGCCAACTGCGTTGGTATCCGCGGGCTGGACCACGGTTGACGTAGTGCCCGTTGACGTGCAAAACGTACTGAGCGTCGGCGGTGATGTGCATCGAAACCGATGCCGGGACTTCGTCGAGCACGAAGCTCCGCCGAAAGTCCGCGTAGATGTTGTGCAGCACCTCGTAGGAGCCTTGCGGCCAGATCCACATTGCCGACCGCAGTGGATGATCGGGCGGCAGCTCCTCGGGTACGGGCATCCCGGCGAGAATATCCGGCAAGCAAAGGCGACACAAACGTGCCCGAACCGTTCAGCCGTCCGTGCCGAAGCGGTAGACGGTTGTTTGCCGGTAGGTTTCACCGGGTCGTAGGACGGTGTCGCCCAGATGTGGGTGGTGAATGCCGTCGGGATAACCGTGGGCTTCCAGGCAGATTCCGCCGAACTGCGAGTAGGGCTTACCACCTTTGCCGATGTCGTTGCCGTCAAGATTGCGGCCGGTGTAGACCTGGAGCATCGACTCGGTGGTTTCAACATCCATGGACCGGCCTGTGGCGGGGTGCGTGAGCCGGGCGGCGGGGCGGAGTGTGCCAGGCTCACCGGAGACGAAGTACATGCTGCCGTGCTGTTGATCGAGTTGGTCAATGCGATCGGCGAGATGCACCGGCTCACGCATGTCATCGACGGTGCCATCGACACTATGCTTCGCGCCTGTCAGTACCGAGTCGGCGCGGGCCGGGCTGTTCTCGGTCGCATGGACTTGCAGCACGTGATCGTGGATCGACCCGCTGTCGTGGCCGGCAAGGTTGAAGTAGGCGTGGTTGGTCGGATTGACCAGCGTCGGCGCGTCGGTGGTGGCCGAGTACTCGATCGTCCACGCACCGTCGTCCGTGAGCTTGTATGTCACCGCGATGTCGAGATTGCCGGGGTAGCCCTGGTCGCCGTCGGGGCTGTGAAGAGTCAGTTTGAGCGTCGCGTCGTCGATCGGCTCGGCGGTCCAAAGTCGTTGGTCAAAGCCGTCGTGGCCACCGTGGATGTGGCTGATCTCCCCGGGCTCGTTGAGCCCGAGTTGGTAGGACTTGCCGTCGAGATCGAACTTGCCGTCGGTAAGCCGGCCGGCGATCCGTCCGACCAATGCACCGAAATATGGGTGGCGTTTCTGGTAGGGCGGCAGGGTGTCGTAGCCGAGGTTGACGTCGGCGGTGTTGCCGTCGCGATCGGGGGTGTGAATCTCGGTGACCACGCCACCGAGGTTGATGACGCGGAGCGTCACGCCGCCGGCGGAGAAGGTGTAGCGGTGAACGTCGTGGCCATCGGGCGTGGTGCCGAAGAGTTCGCGTTGCATGGGGCGGGTTATCGCCGACGGCGGCGCAAAATCAATCCGCTAGCGCCGTAGCCGGCCTTTCTCGCATCGGGAGGTCACGATTTGGGACGCTTGCCCTTCATTGCCGGGCCGCAACGTGATCCAGGTCACTTTTGCAGTTTTTCGGCGTTTTCGTCGTACCAGACGCAGAATCCCACGATCACAAACGGCAAGGCGATGCCACACCCTGCATGTTGTTCGGGGTTGTGGACAGGGTTTATGTTTCAATCAACGAAACCTTGAGGAGGTTCTCCCCATGCGTCAAAACAAAATGACCAAAGCCGCCTGTCGCGGCTTCACACTCGTCGAGCTGCTCGTGGTGATCGGAATCATCGCGCTGCTCATTTCCATCCTGCTCCCCTCGTTGCAACGAGCTCGCGAGTCGGCGAACTCGGTCAAGTGCCTTAGCAATCAGCGCTCGTTCACACAGGCGTTACTGATTTTCGTCGCCGACCGCAAGGACGGCGAGTTCATTGACTCGGAGATTCGTCGCGGCGCCTTCCCAACCGGAAACGGTCAGGGATCGGTGCCCAAGATTCTGAGTGACCTCGGGTATCTCAATCTGCAGGAAGACCCTGAGATCATCTTCTGCCCGTCCGCGGCCGATCCCGGCATCCAGATCGCAACGCAGCCGAACTTGCTGCACGGCACCGCTCAAACCCACTGGATTCGCGACTTCACAGCTGACGGTAGGGGCTTTGACCCGGCCAATCCGCTGGACAACCCGACGTTCTCCGAGGGCAGCTACGCCATGAACGGGTGGCTGATCTACACCAAGCAGACACCCGGCTCGGGCACCTTTACCTCCGGCGATGTGATTCGGGATCTGCGCGTTCAGGGTGGCCCGCGCGACTCGATCATCGACGAGATGTTCTATGGAAAGATCGCTCGCGTTCGTGACTCGGTGAACACCCCAGTCATCGGTGACGGCGTATGGTCCGAAGCATTCGCTTACGAAGGCGAAGGCGGTGAGTACACGCTCAAATCGCCTGATGACATCAACCCGTGGCCGTTTGCCAGTTCCGAGGCAATCACCGGCGAAAACAGCCAGATCAATCGCTTTCACATCGCTCGGCATGGCAATGGGATCAACATGGCCTTTGCAGATGGTCATGCCGAAAAAATCGACAACCTGAACAACATCTGGCGTCTCAAGCACCACGGTGCATGGGATGAAGACTTGGTCGATCCTGACATCCAAGCCGAGTGGTAGGCAATCGGCCAGCTTGGCTCCATCGGATCCAGTGTGAACAACGCCGTCGACCGTGTGAGGTCGGCGGCGTTGCTCGTTCTATCGCGGTGTGTCAAACCAAAAGCCGTTGCGTCATTGTAACGGTTACGCGGTTTGTCACATTCTGATCCCAAAAGTCACATATCACACCTGGTCAATCAATGTCACACAAACGGCCTTGTCCGCTCTGAAAAGCGGTTTACTTTCGGTGTATCGGCGGCTTGCCCTGGGCCAACGGGTCCGTAGTCGCTGCGAACCAGCCCTTTCCATTTGGAGGACCAATGCAACTTAGCAAAACACTTCTCGCCGCCGCGACCGTGGCGACCTTCGGTCTGGCGTCCACCGCCAGTGCCCAAATCTTCAGCGACACCTTCGACCGCACCAACGGCAGCGGTGACGCCAATGGCTTCGCCAACGGCACCCCGAACGATTCGGACTGGGGCTCCAACGATAATGGCCTCGGCGGAACCGAAGTTCAGACGTACACCTTCGACGAGTCGCGGGGTGGTGGTGCTCAGCAGACCACCAACGGATCGGTTGCTCAATTCGTCGCTGGCGGCGTTCAAGTCGAACTCGACCTCGCACCTCTCGCCCCCGTGGGCTACACCGTTGCCTTCGACTTCCAGCGTGCCGCCGGTGGCACCGCGTTCGTCGGCATGGCGCTCGGACTCGACGACACGGACCTGATCGAGAATACCGGTGGCTTCAACGCCAACACCTTCCTGTTCGCGGATGCTGCTAACGGTGCCGACGGAGCGATTCTGTTCGATGCCGGCGCGGCCGCAGGCGGCGTTGGTGGTGTCCAAGTCTTCGAAGCGGGCGTTCAGGTTCAAGACATTGACGAAGCCGATGGCTACACCGACGACGAGGCCGTAAACTCGGTCGTGATCACCGTTGACGCCCCGACGGGCTACGGTGCCGGCTCGGCCGGTGTTCTTAGCGTTTCCATCAACGGTGGAGCTTCGATCACCGAAGACATCTTGTTCGACGGCGTGTCGAGCGGATTCCTTTCGTTCTACAGCCCAGCGGTCGGTGATCCTACCACCGGCAGCTTCACCAACATCGACAACCTCGTCGTTACCGCGCTGCCCATTCCAGAGCCGGCCACGCTTGGTCTGCTTTCGGTCGCGGGCCTCGGTCTGATGCGTCGTCGGCGCTAAGCGCGTCGGTCGATCATCGTTTCAACTCCTCAACGCCGCGGCGGGCTCAATGCCCGCTGCGGCGGTTTTTGTTTGGAATCTCACAAAATCACTCTATTGGTGTCACACACGGAGTGTTACTGTCACAGAACGCCCGTAGCCGTGCCGTAGCCATGGTTTAAGCTCATCACATCGTGGCAACCAAGGCCATGACCGCCTCAAACGATTTCTTTGCGAAGGAACCCCCGATGTCCCGTGCTGCTTTCCCATGGTTGTCCGTTCCCCGGGGCCTGCTGGCCGTGGCTGGCGCGGCGTTGCTGCTCCCGATGACGTTGCGTGCCGACGAGGCGGCGAACCAGCCGCCGGTCGAGGGCGACCCGGCCAACGCCGCGCCCGCCGCCGACGAAGTCGTCACCCGGGAGCGCGCCGCCGGCGCGGCCGACGGTGCCCAGCTCAACGCCGAGATCCTCCCGGTCGTGCGGCTCACGCCGCGCGACGTGCGTCTGCCCGGCTTCGGACCGCGCGACGTGCTGAGTCTCGACGGCACTTGGCAGTACGCCCGCGTCGTCCCCGAAGGCTTCGACGGCACCGCCGCGAGCATCACCGACAACGGCGGCGAGTGGACCGACATCACCGTGCCCGGCTACGTCGCCTACCAGGGCTTCGAGCGTATGGAGAAGAACACGCCCGACGCCGTGGCGTGGACGCGCACCTTCGAGCTGCCCGAGAACTTCGCCGACAAGATCGTCCGCCTGCGGTTCGAGTCGGTCGACGGTTTGACCAAGCTGTTCGTCAACGGCCAGTACGTCGCGGAGAACGAGATCGCGGTGCTGCCGAGTGAGTTCGACATCACGCCGTTCCTGCAGGAGGGCGAGAACGAGATCACACTGCAGATCAACTGGAGCCTCGCGACGCACTGGGCCAAGCGTGAGCTCGGCGGGATGAGCCGAAGCGTGTACCTGCAGGCACTGCCGCCGGTGAACCTCGCGCGTGCTCATGTCACCACCGAGGTCGATGGCGAGCACGTCACCGCCGTCGCGCATGTGCGCGTCGCCAACGACTCTGACCAGCCGGTCGACGACGTGAACCTGCGGTTCAACATCTTTGACCAGGGCCAGCGCAAGGTCGCGACGGACCTGAACGAAGTGTCGTTGCCGTTGCCGCCTATCCCGGCGGGGCAGGTGCTGGAGATGCAGGTCCCGATCCCGGTGGTCGATGCGGTGGACCCGTGGACGGCCGAGACGCCGAACTTGTACCGCATGGACACCCAGCTCCATCGCGGTGACGAGCTGACGATGACCGCCCGCCAGCAGTTCGGCTTCCGCGAGATCGAGGTCGTCGGTAACGAGCTGCTGATCAACGGCACGCCGATCAAATGGCGTGGCACCAACTACCACATCCAGATGCCCGGCATCGGCGAGAACATGACTCGCCAGCAGATCGAGACCGACATCCGCATGTTCCACGAGTCGAACATGAACGTGCTCCGCTCGCGCCCGACGCCGAGCTACGAGTACGTGCAGGTCTGCGACGAACTCGGCATGTACACGACCGTCGAGGCGATGCTCACACTCATGATGTACGATCGCGGCCCGCGTCAGAAGCACGGCAACACCCCCGAGATCGGCCCCGGCGTGCGCCTGCACATCGCGACCATGATCGAGTCGTACAAGTCCAACCCCTCGGTCATCCTCTGGGGCCTGGGCAACGAGAACCCGTACTACGACTACTTCCGCACCGCCGCGGTGGGTGCGGCGATGCGTGACCCGAGTCGGCCGTTGTTCTTCGGCTCCGACGCACGCCTGGGCGTCGACATCGACTTCATGGACGTCAACGACGACCACTACCCGCGCGTCGGCAAGGTCAACCTCCCCGGCCCGCGTAACGCCTTCCTCGACATCCACGGCAACGAGTGGGACTACCCGACCGATCGGCCCAACATCTTCACCGAGTGGGCACACAAGCACATGAACAACCGGAAGGAGTACGCCTTCGATCCGGGCATCGATGACTACTGGGGTTACTACGCCCAGGCCCACGCCGACTGGACCTACGCCCCCGACAACCAGCACATCCTCGGCGGCTTCCTGTTCAAGGGCGCGCCCTACCGCAACCTCGGCACCGGCGACGATCCGATCTGGCGCGGCATCTTCGACGAGGACCGCCGCAAGAACGACTACTTCTGGCACGTCCAGAAGTCCCACTCGCCCGTTCGCATCGGCGACGTGCAGGGCAAAGTCGCCGACGGCAAAAGCGTCTTCGTCGTCGACAACCGCTACGACTACACGAATCTCAACGAACTGAAGATCGAGTGGTCGGCCGACGGTGAGCGCGGAATCCTTGATCCCGACGTCCCCGCACGCACCATCGGCAAGCTTGAGATTCCGACTACCGCCGCGCCGATCGAACTGACGATCACCGGCACCAACGACGTGGTCGTCGATCGCTACGTGCTCAACGCCGAGGCACCAGCGGTTTCGCCGCTGCCGACGGCCGCGATCGCCGAGGTGCGTGAGACGGATGCCGCGGTGTTCATCACCGCCGGCAACGCCGAGTACGTCATCAGCAAGGAGACCGGCCTGCTCGACGAGGGCACCGTCAATGGCGAGCCGGTCCTGCGCGGCACGCCGGAGCTGGTCGTCCGCCCGACGCAGTTGAAGAACTTCCGCGGCCAGCAGAAGCTCACGCTCGTCAACCAGGCCGCCAACTGGCAGGCCGAGGCCGAGAACGTCGACGTGCAGAAGCTCGACGACGGCGGCGTCCGCGTGATCACCACCGGCAAGTACGACACCGCCGAGGGCACCATCGCCACGTCGATCAACGCCGCCGGCGTCGCGACGATCTCCTACGACTTCAACTGGACCGGCACGCAGGAGTTCAACACCTTCGACTGGGGCTTCGCGCTGCGGGCCGCGCCCGAGGCTGACACGCTCAAGTGGAAGCGCGACGCACAGTGGTCGTGGTACCCCGAGGATCACATGGGCCGACCCGTCGGCACCGCCATCGCCGGCGGCGATGCGTCCTTGGCCAACCTCCGCGGCATCTACACCGGCGGGCTCAAGCCCTGGCCCTTCAGCCAGGACATGCTCGACGGCGTCACCAATGACTTCCGCGCCACCAAGTTCTTCATCCGCGAGGGCGGCCTGTACAACGGCGACGCCGGCGTCGTCGTCCACGGCGACCTCACGCCCGGCGAGCGTCAACACCTCAAGGCCCACCCCGTCGGTGGCGACCTGAGCGATCACGCCGAGGGCGAGGAGCCGACGAGGAACTTCATCTTCGTCGAAGAGAAGCACGGCGATCGCGGTGACGGCTACTGGCTGGAAGTGATCGAGTACCACATGGGCGGCACCGAGCCGCACCTGACCAAGTCGATCCGCATCAGCGACTACCTCACCACCAAGCCCGGCACCAAGTTCACCGGCGAGTTCACCTTCCACCTCACCGGCGGCGAAACCGGGGACAAGGTGACCATCGCCGAGTAACGCAAGACGCCTCCATCTCGACTACCCAACAACGCAAGCGCGTTCGGTGATCCGAACGCGCTTGCGTTGTTTGTAGGCCGCGAAGACGATCAAGCTTCACGCCAACCGGGGTCGCACCATGGGACAGGGTTTCGACGTCTTCATCAGCTACGCGTCTGCCGACCGGGAGTACGCGCAAGCCGTACACGATCAACTCAAAGCGGCGGGGCTTTCGGTCTGGTTCGACCAAGCCCGCCTCAAGCCCGGCCTCGACTGGCACCGTGAGATCGAGGCCGGCTGCGAAGCCAGCCGCGTGATGCTGCCGATCCTCACCCCGCGCTGGGGCGACTCGCGCTGGACCTGCTACGAGACGTACGTCCACAACGCGATCGTCCCGCTGCTGTTCGAAGGGACGGTGGAAGAGTCGTTCACGCCGCCGCTGCGGCGGTTCCAGGCGCAGTCGATCGACTTCCGCACCGTCGAGCAAGACGACTGGGATCGGCTCATCGAACTGGTGCGCGAGCGCGTCAAGCAGATCAAAGCCAACCCGCCCGTCCGCCCCGACCGCACGGCGACGACGGGCTTTCCGCCCAACCCGCACTTCCAAGGCCGTGAAGACACGCTCAACGCGATGATCGATGCGCTCTTCCGCAGCCCGACCACGGCCGTCACGCAGGGCCGCGCGGAGGTCGTCGCCTCCCTCGGCGGCATCGGCAAGACCACGCTCGCCAACGAATTCGTCCATCGCTACTGGCGGCTTTACCAGCACGTGTTCTGGGTCGATTGCCGGCGGGATATCACGACGCAGTTCGCCGACATCGCGCGCCAGCTCTGGCCCGACCAGAAGCTCGGCACCGACTTGACGACACTCGCCCTTGCCGCCGCGAAGGAACTGCACCGCCCGCTGCCGGCCGGTGCGCCGCTGCGGCTGCTCGTGCTCGACAACGCCGAGGGGCCGGACGAACTGAAGTACGAGATCACACTCCCGCAGCCCAACGGCACGATGCTTATCGAAGAGGGCAGCTGGCTCCCGACCTGCGGCAGCTGTCACACGATCCTCACGTCACGCTTCGCCAAGTGGCCGGGCAATGTAGAGATGATCACCCTCGACGTCCTCGACCGTCGGCCCTCGCGCGACCTCCTCGCCGAGCGCGCCGGCAAGCCGTACGTCCACCTCGACAGGGACGAGCGACGCGCGTGCATGACGTTGATCCGCGCGCTGGGCTACTTCCCCCTGGCCCTCGAAGCCGCCGGCGCTTACATCGCCAACGAAGGCCCCGGCTTCGGCATGGCCGACTACCTCGCCTTCTACCAACGCTCACAGGCCCGCACCCTCCGCGAACACGCTGAGGGTTTCACCGACTACCCCGCGTCGGTCTACACCACCTGGCGCGTCACGATCGAAAAACTCTCCCCCGAAGCCCGCGCCTTGCTACGCCTGTGCGCCTGGCTGGCCGCCACGCCGATCCCGCTGGCGATGTTCAGCGCGCAGGGCAAAGGCCTGGCGGCGGCCGGCGCGCTTCTCACCGGCGAAACGCCGACCAAAGAAGCCCCCGACGAAGACGACGTCCGCGGTTACAAGACCGAACTCGTGAACTACTCCATGGCCAAGGCCGTCGGCCTCGGTGACCTCGGCCAAGGCTTCACCATCCACAACCTCACCCAGGCCGTCGAACGCCACAAGACGCCGGAGGAGCAGGCGGATGAGTGGTTTAAGTCGACGGTGAACATATTCCAGGTATTTGCGCCAGCCGTGTTGAACAACCCTGCCGGTTGGCCAGTTTGGCGCTTAATCGAGCCTCACGCCCTGCAGCTTGCTGAGCATGCAGGCGATCAGGCCGGTTCGGACGTCCAAGGCGAACTCACGACCGATGTTGCGAACTACGCCTTCACCCAAGCGCGCTACTCGGAAGCCGAGCCGCTCATGCGGCGCGCGTTGTCGATCGACGAGGCAAGCTACGGCAAGGACCACCCCAACGTGGCCCGCGATCTCAACAACCTTGCACAGCTACTTAAGGCGACCAACCGGTTGGGCGAGGCCGAGCCGCTGATGCGGCGGGCCTTGGCGATCGACGAGGCCAGCTACGGCGAGGATCACCCCGAAGTGGCCATCGATCTCAACAACCTTGCTTCGCTGCTTCAGGCGACCAACCGGCTGGACGAGGCCGAGCCGCTCATGCAGCGGGCCTTGGCGATCGACGAGGCCAGCTACGGCGAGGATCACCCCAACGTGGCCATCCGACTCAACAACCTTGCACTGCTGCTTAAGGCGACCAACCGGCTGGACGAGGCCGAGCCGCTCATGCGTCGTGCGTTAGCGATCGACGAGACCAGCTACGGCAAGGACCACCCCAACGTGGCCATCCGACTCAACAACCTTGCGCAGCTGCTTCAGGACACCAACCGGCTAAGCGAGGCCGAGCCGCTCATGCGGCGTGCGTTAGCGATCGACGAGACCAGCTACGGCAAGGAACACCCCGAAGTGGCCACCGATCTCAATAACCTTGCACAGCTGCTTCAGGCGACCAACCGGCTGGGCGAGGCCGAGCCGCTGATGCGGCGCATGGTCGGCATATTCATGAACTTCACACGCTCGACCGGTCACCAACACCCACACCTGCTCGCCGGGGTCAACAACTACGGGGTTCTGCTCATGGAAATGGGCCACACGCAGGAACAAGCCATCGCCGAGATTCGGGTGATCTGTCCGGGGTTGTTCGCGGACTCGTGAAACCGTGTTTCGTCATGCCGGCGAACTACACCCCGGTGACTTTCGCGCCGTTTTCGCTACGTTCCGCTCATGTCTTTCCGCGACCCATCTCTTCCGCGCGAACAGCGCGTTCGTGACCTTGTCTCTCAACTGACGCTTGAGGAAAAGTGTGGCCAGATGCTGCACGAAGCCAAGCCCATCGAACGGCTCGGGATTCCCGCTTACAACTGGTGGAACGAAGGCCTGCACGGCGTCGCAAGGGCCGGGCGGGCGACGGTGTTTCCGCAGGCGATCAACCTCGGTGCGACGTTCGCGCCGGAGCTGATCGGCCGCGTCGCATCAGCGATCGGGGACGAGGGCCGGGCCAAGTATCATGCGGCCGCGGCCAACGACAGCCGCGCCCGGTACCAAGGCCTGACCTACTGGTCGCCGAACGTGAACATCTTCCGCGATCCGCGGTGGGGGCGTGGCCACGAAACCTATGGCGAAGACCCGTACCTCACCGGTCAACTCGGCTGCACGTTCGTCGGCGGCCTGCAGGGTGACGACCGCGAGCACCTGAAGATCGCCGCTTGTGCCAAGCACTACGCCGTTCACTCGGGGCCGGAGCCGCTACGGCACGTCTTCGACGTTAAGGTCTCCGACAAGGACCTGCACGAAACCTACCTGCCCGCATTCCGTTCACTCGTCGTCGACGCCGGCGTCATGGGCGTGATGGGTGCGTACAACCGCGTCGACGGTCACCCGTGCTGCGCTCACCCGGTGCTGATGGATGACATCCTCCGCGAGCAATGGCAGTTCGACGGGTACTTCACCAGCGACTGCTGGGCGATTCGCGACTTCCACGAACACCAGAAGGTCACGAAAAACTTCACCGAGTCGGCCGCGCTGGCGGTCAAGCACGGCTGCGATCTGAACTGCGGTGTGAGCTACGACCACCTGCTCGAAGCCATCGACGAAGGGCTCATCACCGAGGCTGACATCGACGTGTGCGTGACGAGGTTGATGGACATCCGCGTTCGGCTGGGCATGTTCGACCCCGAACCGGAAGGCCGCGACTGGCACGCCGAGGCCGAGGCGATCGTTCGCAAGCCCGAGCACACCGCCCTTGCCTGCGAGGCCGCCCAACGGTCCCTCGTGTTGTTGAAGAACCATGACAACATCCTCCCGCTGAGCCGGAAGGACACGCGGCACATGCTGCTTGTCGGCGCGCTCGCCACGGACGTCGACGTCATGCTCGGCAACTACTTCGGCACCAGCTCGCACGTCGTCACCGTGTACGAGGGTCTCGCCGCCGCGGCCGACGTCGGTTGCGTAATCGACTACTGGAAGGGCTGCCTGCTGAGCACGCCGAACCTCAACCCGCACGACTGGAGCCTTGGCACGATCGCCGAGACGCAGGTCGTCGTTGCGGCGCTGGGCATCTCGCCGATGCTCGAAGGCGAGGAGGGCGAAGCGTTGGCCAGCGATGCGACGGGCGACCGGCCGAACCTGGGCTTGCCGCCGAACCAGTTGCAGTACCTGCGCGACATCCGCGAGAAAACCGCCCGTCACGGCAAGCCGTTGGTCGTCGTGCTCTTCGGTGGCTCGGCGATCTGCGAGCCGGAACTCGACGAACTAGCCGACGCGATCCTCTGGGTCGGCTACCCGGGCGAGCAGGGCGGTACCGCGATCGCCGACGTGATCTTCGGCAACGTGTCACCGAGCGGCCGGCTGCCGTTCACCTGGTACGAGAGTGGCAGCGATCTGCCGCCGTTCGACAACTACAACATGTATCCCGCCGACCAAGGCGGAACCGGCAATGGCCGCACCTACCGCTACTTCACCGGCACGCCCAAGTTCCCCTTTGGATACGGACTGAGCTACGCACCGATCCGCTACGCGAGCGCCAAGGCTGCCGGCCCGCAACACGTCGAAGTCGAACTCACGAACGATGGCGACAGGGCTGTGACGGAAACGGTGCAGGCGTACGTCCGCCTCACCGGTGCGTCGGTGCCGACGCCACGTTGGGCATTGGCGGGCCTGGCGTCGGTGCCCGTCGAAGCAGGCGCCTCCGCAATCGCTTCGATCGAACTGTCCGAACGAGCGCTCGGGGTGGTGGGCAACGACGGCGTGTGGAGCAAGCACGACGGCGGCACAGAGGTGTACGTCGGTCCATCAAGCCCGATTTCCGACACCCCCGAAACGGGGCAACGCGTACAACTGCGCGGCTGACCGGGATGCTGCGACGTCGAGGCGGGTCGAGCGGCCTGTCGCGAATCGCTGTTTAGCGGCTCAAAACCGGAACACCGGGCGAGGTGCGTGACAATTGAGCACAGGGGTTGACCCCGCAATGTAACCGGTTACATTCGCGGTGATCCGCGATGAAACCGGTTTCATTCGTATCCCGCTCGCTTTCACCCACCGCGCTGTCATCCGCGCCGCAATTGGTGTCGAAGGCACCAACGGGTGACCGGCCGACGATCGCAGACATCGCCCGATATTGCGGTTTGTCCAAGGCCACGGTGAGCCGGGTACTCGGTGCGGGTCGGTCGGCCGACGGCGTCCGGGCGTTGGTCCGTCCCGAGACCCAGGCCCGCGTACAAGAGGCTGCCCGCGCCCTCGGTTATCTGCCGGACCTCAGGGCTCGCGCGTTGGCGGCCGGGAGCACCCACACGATCGGACTGCTCTACACCGGTGACGCCCCGATCCTCGACAGCGTGTACGAGCCGATGATTCGGGCGCTAACCCGACACCTCAGCCAAGCTGGCTACCACCTTGTGTTTATACCCGTCGGAGCCAACGCCGCCCCCGATCATCACAACAACACCCACCCCAGTTGGTCACGCATTGTGGACGGTTACGGGCTCGATGGCTGCATCGCGATGCACGCCATGTCCGATGCACTCCGCGACTACCTCCGCGAAGTCCGCAAGCCGATCGTGTTGCTCAACGTCACCGATGAGGAGCTTCGGCCGGTCGCACTGCCCGACGATGACAACGGTGCTCGGCTGCTCACGGATCACCTCGCCGATCTAGGTCATCGGCATACCTGGATGTGGATCAATACCGAGTGCATCGATCACTTCAGCAAAACAACGCGGGCCAAGTCGTTCGTCAATCAGGCCGAAAAGCATGGGATGCGAACGCGGGTCGAGCATGTGACACGCGATGCATTCCTGTCGATGTTCTTCGACGCACTGTCCGGAAAACCTGCCGATCGCCCGACGGCCATCATGGGATACTCCCATTCGGAGGGCATCGAGCTGCTTCACTTCCTGGTCAAACGAGGCGTCAAGGTGCCTGACGACGTAAGCGTTTGCTGTTTCAACGACGTGTATCCGACGGCGTATACGTCACCTGCACTGACGACGGTGGACGTCCCGGCCGATGCACTGGGCCGACTCGGGGCGACGTTGATGCTTGACGCACTCGACCGCGACAACAAGGGGCTCGAGGTCGATGACACAGCCGCACAAGCGAAGCACATTCTCGATGAACACGTCATCGTTCGAGCGTCGACCGCACCACCACGATCCGGAGCAACCCGAGTGGAGGACGACACCTGACTCATCTGCCGCGGCGTTGATCCGTCGCGACCGACCTTGGCCGTCCGTGGGATGGCCCAATCGCAACCTGTAGGAGGTTTGTTATGAACTGTTCGAAGAAGTTTTCGCAACGCTCGGGCTTCACGCTCGTGGAGTTGCTCGTCGTGATCGGCATTATCGCATTGCTGATCTCCATCCTGCTGCCGTCGCTGCAATCGGCGCGTGCCCAGGCTCAAACCGTCGCCTGCGCCGCAAACCAGCGGTCGATCGGTCAAGGCATCATGATCTACGTCAACGAGAACAACAACACGTTGCCATACGGTTTCTGGGACGGGTTGGCCCGAACTGACGGGAGTACCGCGACGGTCGACAACGGCGACAGCGGTGCCGACTGGACGGTCCTGATCCATTCTCTGATCGGCGGCGGCTCCGGCAACTACGCCGATGACGACGCGGCCGAGCAGGGGCGTGCCAAGGTTCGCCAGGTTTACGAGTGCCCAACGGCCATTGCCAGCGAGATATCGGCTGACGCACAGACGCAGCTCACGCACTACTCGGCCCACCCGCGTCTCATGCCAAACATGGGTGACCAAGACGGATACAAAAACGCCACGAGTACTTCCGGCCAACCCTACTGGTCACGGCCTTACAAGATCACACGTGTGACGAACTCTTCGAGCGTTGTACTGATCTTCGACGGTGCACAAGTGCCCAGCACATTCGATGACCCGGATACCCCGGAAGTCGACCTCAACTGGGGTGCCTTCTCTGGTGCATACCGGCTCGACGCGTTCCGCTTTTACTACGACACGTATCTCACCGACGACTACAGCCTCACCCCGGGCATCGAGTGGATGAACCCCGGCAACTCCATCGACATCACGGACGGCCTCGGCCAGTTCAACACCGATGGTGACCAGAATGGCGGCAACATTCGCTTCCGTCACAATGGCGATTCACTCGTCAATGCTCTTAGTGCCGACGGCCACGTCGAAAGCTACCGCGTGCGTGACCAG
Organism: Planctomycetota bacterium; assembly: GCA_039182125.1. NCBI lineage: Bacteria > Pseudomonadati > Planctomycetota > Planctomycetota bacterium. The sequence continues at coordinate 75,610 of JBCDCH010000001.1, read as the reverse complement.
TTCCAGACCGAGATGACGCGCGGTCAGATCAACGTCCCCACGCCCAACTGATCGATCACTTCTCACGGCACCCGGCCGCCTGATCGCGGCCGGATGTTTTTGTTTCGCCCGCTACTCCACCGGGACCAACGCCATGCAACGCCTTCTCCTTTGCTTCGTCGCACTTCTGTGCATTGCTGCCGATGACCTTCCCGATGGTGGGACGCCGCTGATCGACGGACCGACGGTCGAAAAGCTTGAGGTTCACCTGCCCGATCCGGACATGGCCGAGGTTGTCGTGGTCGACGTGGACAAGGACGCAGGCGGCGATCTGCCGCCCGACGCAAAGGCGTTTCGGGTCCAGACCATCGGGCAACCAAGCAACCCGTGGGACATCCAGCTTCAGTTCTTCCCGGACAAACCGATCAAACGCGGCGACGTGCTGCACGCCAGGTTTTACATGCGATGTGCCGAGAGCATGACCGGGTCGGGCACGGCGGGCATCGTCTTCCAACTCAATCGCGACGGCTACGACACGTCGGTCAACTTCGAGTCGAGCACCGCCGGCGCTTGGAAGCGGATCGACGTGCCTTTCATCGCGGGCCGAGACTTCGACGCGGGTGATTCCCAGATCTGCATCAACACCGGGTTCTCCAATCAGACCGTGGACATCGCCGGCGTGGAGGTCCTTCACTACGGCGACGCGCTCGGAACGGCCGACCTCCCGAAAACCCCGGTGAGCTACTCGGGACGCGAGGACGACGCGGCATGGCGCCAGGCAGCGCTGGAGCACATCGAGCAAATCCGTACCGCCGACCTGACCGTCCGCGTCGTCGATGCCGCCGGCAATCCCGTCGAAGGCGTGCGTGTCGAGATCGACCAGACTCGCAACGCATTCGCCTTCGGCTCCGCCGTCGTTGCCAACCGGCTGGCAGGCACGGAACCCGCCGACGACTGGTACCGCGACATCGTCGACGAGTTCTTCAACGAAGTCGTTTTCGAGAACGATCTGAAATGGCCGTTCATGGAATTCAACGACTTTGGCGTGTCCAAGCCCGCCGACATCGACGCCGCGCTCTCGTGGTTGGACCAACACGACAAAACCGTCCGGGGGCATGTCCTGGTCTGGCCCGGCTGGCCGAACCTGCCCGAACGATTGCAAGCTCTCGCCGACGAGCCCGAGAAACTTCGCGCCGAGATCTACACGCATGTTCGCGAGACCGTGACCACCCATGCGGGACGGATCGACGAATGGGACGCGCTGAACGAGCCGTTCAACAACCACGACGTCATGGACATCCTCGGCGACGAGGTGATGGCCGAGTGGTTCGAAGCCGCCGATGAAGCCGCCACGGCCGCCGGTGCGGATGACACGAAGTGGTACATCAACGACTGGGGCATCCTCGCCGCCGGTGGTTCAACCAACACGCCGCACCATCAGCGATACTACGAGATCATCCAGATGCTCCTCAACGCCGGCGCACCGATCGACGGCGTAGGCGTGCAAGGGCACTTCGGCTACAGCCTGACCGCACCCGAAACCCAACTCGCGATCTACGACCGCATCGCCGAGTTCGGCCTGGCCATCAAGGTCACCGAGTACGACCTCGACGTCGACGACGATCAACTTCAAGCCGACTTCCTGCGTGACACGCTCATCGCCGCATACAGCCACGAAGATGTCGACGGGTTTTTGGTGTGGGGCTTCTATGCCGGCAATCACTGGCGACCACGGGCGGCCATGTTCGACGAGGATTACCAGCCCCGCAACCATGCCCATACCTGGCGCGAGCTCGTCCTCGATCAATGGCACACCGACATGGTCCGCACTACCGACGACGACGGGCTCGCCCAAGTGCGAGGCCATCTCGGCACTTACGACATCACCGTCACCCTCCCCGACGGCACGACCAAGACCCGCCAAATCGAGCTCACGCGCGACGGGGCTGACATCACCATGAACTGACCCAAGGTGCCGTCCAGCCCGATCGACATGAACTGACGTGTGCCAAAAAGAACATTCGGTGACCGAACCAGCGCTTCCTGATAGCGTTAAGTCGGCATGACGCAGTCTTTCGGCGGACGATCTCGACTTCAACCTATTCTCATCACCGCCGCCGCACTTTCGGTGGCGGGGTGTCTGTCACCCGAGGCGGCGGTCGAGGACGCCGACAAAACCGCGTACGACATCATCCAACAAAAGCAGGCGTCAGCCCTTGGTACGACTCGGCCGTTCTCGATCGAGTCGCCCGAAGACCAACTTCGTCGCCGGCTGATGATCGACCAGGCACTGCCCGGCGCGGGCCCGGCGAGCTTCGGCCGGGAGTACCTCACACCCGTCCCCAAGGAACCGGCCGGCGTGACCGGTGGCGTGCCGCTTCCGGAGAGCGCACACGTTGCTTCGCAGCGCAAGGTCAACGTCACCGGCACCCGCACGCCGACGATCGCCACGGACGTCTTTTCGACGCAGATCGGCACCGATCCCGGCAGTGCCGCACCCGCCGCCGACCCCGGCTTCGTCGGCCCGATCCGTCTCGAACGGGCCACCGGCGACAACGAACCCGAACCCGTCGTCCTCACGCTCATTGATGCGCTGAAAATCGGCGCTCGCAACAGCCGGGCGTACCAGACCGCGAAGGAGGGCGTGTTCATCACCGCGCTCAACCTCGACTTTGAGCGCGACCAGTTCGAGTTCCGCTTTGCCGGCCTGCTCGAGGCGGACGTGTTGAGCGAACTCGAAGGGGCCGACACCAGCGGCGTGGTCGTCTCGCCGTCGCTGAGCCTCGACAAGGCGTTCAAGACCGGTGCCTTGCTCACCACCCGCATCGGCCTCGACCTCTCGCAACTGCTCAGCGGAACGGAAGAAGAGTCATTCGGGCTGTTCGCCGATGCGTCGATCACGGTCCCGTTGCTGCAAGGTGCCGGCGTCGAGATCGTGACCGAGCCGCTCCAACAGGCCGAGCGGAACGCGATTTACTCCATCTGGGACTTCGAACGGTTCAAGCGCGAGTTCGCCGTGGATGTCGCGACGCAGTACTTCAGCGTGTTGCAATCGCTCGACACCATCGCCAACAGCCAGGCCAACTACGACCGACTGCGCTACAACGCCGAACGATCGCGTGCCTTTTTCGAGGAAGGTGAGCTGCCCGGAATTCAGGTGGACCAGGCGGTCAACAACGAGCTCGACGCCCTCACCCGTCTGATCAGTGCCGAGCAGCTTTACGAGGAGCAACTCGACGCGTTCAAGGTGTTCCTCGGATTGCCGCCGGACGCGACGATCGAACTGGACCCGGCGGAACTTGAGCGGCTGCAACCGTTGGCCGAGCGCGTGATCGGAACCGAAGCCATGGCGTCGATCAGGCTGCAGTCCACGACGTCACCCGCCACCAACCCCGGCAGGGCCGATGGTGATGCCGCGACCCAGCCCGCCACCCGGCCTTCCACAAGGCCGACGACCGGACCCGCCACCCGACCGGGAACCCAATCTGGAACTCAGCCAAGCACCCAACCGGGCCGGGACCGCTCCAGCGGCGAGAACACGTCGTTCGCCAATCCGCTGGAGGACGCCGACCGACTGTTCCGCGACTCGGCGATCAAGATCGCGCTGGCCAATCGGTTGGACCTGAGCATCGAGTTCGCCCAGGTGATCGACGCGCAGCGGGCCGTGGTCGTCGCGGCCGACGGTCTGGAAGGCGTGCTCGACTTCTCCGCCGGTGCCGCGGTGGGCAGCAGCCGGGGGCCGTTCAGCGGCAACCTCGATAACGACCTCGACCTAAACTTTTCAGACGGAACCTACTCCGGCGGGTTTCGGTTCGACCTGCCGATCGAACGCACCGCCGAACGCAACGCCTACCGCGTGGCGTTGATCGAACTCGACCGCGCCATTCGTGACGCACAGGAGTTCGAGGACGCCGTGAAATTCGACATCCTCTCAGCCCTGCGGTCGATCCGCGTCGCCGCCGAGAACCTCCGCATTCAAGCCCAGGCCATTCGCGTTGCCGAACGCCGGGCCGCGGCGGCGAATCTGCTGCTCGAGTTGGGCCGCGCCGAGGTGCGTGATGTCACCGAGGCCGAAGACGCCTTGGTCGACGCCCAAGACGGCTTCACGGCGGCTTTGGTGAGCTTCTACCTGTCCGAGTTAGAACTTCAACGCGATCTGGGCGTACTGGAAGTGAATGAAACCGGCATGAATTCAACGGTTTTGGACCTGATCGGAAGCCCGGACTCCTAAGCTATTCTTTTCTCCCCTTCCTCTTCCCAAGAACCATGACCGCCACCAACGCAACCCGTCGCACCAAGTCCGGCCCGATTGTCGCGGCCAGTGTCATCCTCGCGGCCGTCATCGGCGGGGCGGCCTACATGACCCTCGGCGGCGAGTCCGACAACACGGCCGACCAACTCACCTTCGTCACCAAACGCGGCCCGATGGTCGTCACCGTCAGCGAGTCCGGCACCATCAAGGCCGCCGAACAGATCATCATCAAGAACGAAATCGAGGGGCAAACCACCATCCTCACCCTCGCCGAGGAAGGCTCCCAAGTCGAGGAAGGCGATCTGCTGGCCGAGCTCGATGTCAGCCAATTGAGTGACCGGCTTGTCGATCAAGAGATCGCGGTCCAGAATGCCGACGCGGCTTACGTCCGCGCGACCGAAAACCTCGCCGTCGCCGAGAACCAGGCCAAGGCCGACGTCTCCAAGGCCAGGCTCGACTTCGACTTCGCTGTCGAAGATCGCAAAAAATACGTCGATGGCGAGTATCCCAAGCTGTTGATGGAAGCCGAGAACGCGATCGTGCTTGCCGAGGAAGAGTTCGAGCGCGCCAAGGAAAAAGTTGACGGCAGCCAACGTCTCTTCGATGAATCGTTCATCAGCGAAACCGAGCTCAAGGCCGACCAACTCAGTCTGAACCGCGCCGAGGTCAACCTGATGCTCTCGCGTGAAGACCTGAAGCTGCTCAACGACTACACCTACAAACGGCAAGTCGCCCAACTCGACGCCGACGTGGAACAAGCCGAGCTGGCACTGGAACGGACCGAGCGCAAAGCCCGTGCCGATGTCGTTCAGGCCGAAGCAGACGTGCGGGCCAAGTCCGCCGAACTCGAACGCCAGAAGTCCAGGCTCGTCAAGATCAAGGACCAGATCAGCAAGGGCAAGATCTACGCCCCGCGCGGCGGATTGGTCGTGTACGCCACCACCGGCCGTGGCGGAGGCTGGCGCGGCAACCAGGAACCCCTCGCCGAGGGGCAACAAATCCGAGAGCGCCAGGAACTGATCTACCTGCCCACCGCGACCGACCGCGTCGCCGAGATCAAGGTCCACGAGAGCAGTCTCGACCAAGTCCGTATCGGCCTGCCGGTTCGCATCACAATCGACGCACTGCCCGGCAGCGAATATTGGGGCCGGGTGTCCAAGATTGCACCGCTTCCCGACGCGACCTCATCCTGGCTCAACCCGGACCTGAAGGTTTACAACACGGAGATCACCATCACCGGGAACGGCGATGAACTGCGCACCGGCATGAGCTGTCGGGCCGAGATCATCGTCGAGAACTTCGACGAAGCGACCTACGTCCCGGTGCAATCGGTCGTCCGCGTCGCCGGCCAGCCGACGGCGTTCGTGATGACCAAGGACGGCGAGATCGAACAACGCTCGGTCGAAGTCGGCCTCGACAACAACACGATGATCGTCATCACCGACGGGCTCAACGAAGGCGAAAAAGTCATGCTCGCACCGCCGCTCGATGACACCGGCACGACGGGCGCCATCGACGCCGACGCGATCCCCGCGGAGCAGCGTGAAGCCGCCGAGCAAGCCAAGTCGAACCCGACGGCCAAACCCGCCGAGTCCGACGAAAACGCCAACGCCCAGCAGCGTGGCGGACAACGCGGCGGCATGCCCGACGCCGACACCATGGCCAAGTACCGCAAGGCCCAGCAGGAGCTCGAGGCCAAGATGACCGACGAGGAAAAGGCCGAGTTCAAACGGCTCCGCGACGATCGCGACTTCCAGGGCATGATGCGTTATGGCCAAGAGATGGCGAAGAAGTACAACGTCGAGATGCCGAGTTTTGGCGGCGGTGGCCGATGAGCGAATCCGTCACGCGCGACGCCGTCGTCGACCTGCGGCAAGTCCGCAAGACCTACATCATGGGCAACGAAAAAGTCCACGCGCTCGCCGGCGTCGATCTGACCATCCAGCCCGGTGAGTTCGTCGCACTTATGGGACCGTCCGGTTCGGGAAAGTCGACGATGCTCAACGTCGTCGGCACACTCGACCGCGTGACCTCCGGCGAATACCTGCTCCAGGGCCAGGATGTCTCACGGATGAACGATGACGAACTCTCGGACTTCCGCCTGCGTGCACTCGGCTTTGTGTTTCAGTCGTTCAACCTCATCGCGCAGCTGACCGTTCGCGAAAACATCGAACTGCCGTTGTTCTACCTCGATAGTGACCCGGCCCGCGCGGCGGAGACGGCCGCGAAGTTGGCCGAGACCGTCGGGCTCGCCGACCGCCTCAACCACCGGCCTTCGCAGCTTTCTGGCGGCCAACAACAACGCGTCGCCATCGCCCGCTCTCTCGCCAACGACCCGCCCCTGATCCTCGCCGACGAACCGACCGGCAACCTCGATACCGCGACGAGCAACAAGATCATGGAGCTGCTCGTGAGTTTGTCCGACGCGGGCAAAACGATCGTGATGGTGACCCACGAGCCGGAGATCGCCGCCTTCGCGGCGAGGAACATTCACATGCGTGACGGTCTGATCGAGCGGGACGAGTGCCGATCGGTGGTCGCCGCATGAGCAAACTCCTCCGCAACATCCGTCTGGGCATCAAGACGCTCCTGCTGCACAAGCTGCGGTCGGCGCTCACGATGTTGGGCGTGGTGTTCGGCGTCGGCAGCGTGATCGCGATGCTCAGCGTCGGCGAGGGTGCGAGTCGAGAAGCGCGCGAACAGATCAGAAAACTTGGCTCCAACAACATCCTCATCGAGAGCCAGGAACCCGTCGAGGAAGCCAGCAACTCCGGTGGCCAACGTACGCGGCTCAACAAGTTCGGCATCCTCTACGACGACGTCGACCGTATCCGCAGTACCATCCCGTCGGTCGCCCGCGTCGTCCCGGCCAAGACCATCCGCGAAGAAGGGCGGCTCGGACGGAACGTCGAAGAACTCCGCCTTGTCGGTACCACGGCCGACTGGTTCGAGCTTGTTCCCCGGCCTGTCCAGGCGGGGCGGGTGATGAGCCGACAGGATGAACTGAACTTCAATGACGTGGTCGTGCTCACCGAGTCGGGCGCGCGCAAACTGCTGGCCGGCGAGTCGACCGTCGGCAACCGTGTCTCCATCGGCGGCGGCAGTTACGAAGTCATCGGCATCGTCCAGTCCGCCGGCGACGGCACGGCCACCGGCGGGACCGGCTTGCCCACCCCCGACCAGGACGTCGACGCCTACGTTCCGCTCGCCGTCGCCAAGGAACGCTTCGGCGACATCTTCGTCGAAATCTCCGCCGGCAACTTCTCCCGCGAGGAAGTGCAGTTGCACCAGATGATCGTCGAGGTCGACCAGATGGAGAACGTGCCCCAGACCGCGGACGCGGTGCAGCGCGTGATGGACCTGCACCACCCCAAGGGCGACTACAAGATGACCGTCCCGCTCGAACTGCTCCGCCAAGCCGAGCGGACCAAGCGGACCTTCAACATCGTGCTCGGCTCGATCGCCGGCATCTCGCTGCTCGTCGGCGGCATCGGCATCATGAACATCATGCTTGCCTCGGTCACCGAGCGCACCCGCGAGATCGGCATTCGCCGCGCGATCGGGGCACGCCGGTCCCAGATCATCCAGCAGTTTCTCATCGAAACGCTCGTGCTCACGACCGTGGGGGGGCTCGTCGGCATCGGCGTCGGGCTGGTCATCCCTGCGGCAATCACCTGGTACGCCGGCATGCCCACCCAGATCATGCCGTGGATGCTCGCACTTTCGGTCGGCATCAGCGTGGTCACCGGCATCATCTTCGGGCTCTATCCGGCCGTCCGCGCCGCCAACCTGGACCCCATCCAGGCCCTCCGGCACGAGTGACGGCTGCGGGCAACCGCGGACCATCCCACGCCGCCGCACAACCCGTGCATTTCCCCCGTGTTCTCAAGACCCCGAGCCGCGCGCAACGCGTGGGTCGATAATCTGAATTTTTGCTGACCCCGCCCCGATCACCGTGACGCATAGGGGGGCACGAGGGCTTTCCATGCGCGGCAATCGCCGCGATTGCCCTTTCGACTGCATCCGTACGCGCTCCAAGTTTCCGGGAGACCCCATGAAATCCGCCCACGCCGCGCTCCGCCGGGCCCAAGCCGCCCCCGACTTCACGATCGACGCACTCGACCGACGGCTTTTACTGGCGACGTTTCCGGTGACTTCGTTTCTACTCGGTCCGCTGGAGTCGCTGGTGGGCGGTGCACAAACCACGGTCACGGCCGGTAGCGCGGGGCAGTCCGACACATACGAGTTCGACTCGTTCTACGACGGCAAGGTCAGCGTCGCCGTGAGACCACTCGATCCGTCGATGCAACTGAGGGTGACGTACGACGGCGTGACAGAAACCGGCGCGGTCGGTGAGCCCGTGATTCTACGCAACGTCGCCCGGCCCGCCGGTCCGGAGTCGGTCGGCGTCGAGGTGCTCACCGGCAGTGGCGACTACCTGATCGACTTCGCCACCAACGCCGACTGGGAGCTGGAGAACTTCGGCGGCCCGTCCAACGACATCGCACCGGCCGCCCAGGCCATCGACGACTCGGCCATCCCGCTGGGCACCGGTGACCGCATGGCCGTGCGTGGTTCGACGGACAACGGCGCGGTGGATGTGTTTAGCTTCGACGTCGCCGCCGAGCAGCCGGTGTCGGTCGCGATCTCCGGGGTGGCCGGGTTCGACGTTCTCGACCCGGCCGGCAACATGATCGTCGACGCCGCCGATGGTGCGGGGAACGTCACCGAGTTCGTCAAGCACTTCGAAACCACCACGGCCGGCACCTACTTCATCCGTGTGACCGGCTTCTCCGCCGGCACATACAACCTCGTTGCCACCCGTGGCCTTACCCTCGGCATCGACGGCACCCAGGATCTGCTACCCGGCACCGACGTCGCCGGCTTCGGGCAGGCAAGCAGCGGCGGCAACCAAGTCACCGAGTCCGAGTTCAACGACGACATTTTCAGCGCTAACGACGCGGACTCCGACGGCACCGCGATCGTCATCGACGGCTTCATCGAAGGCTCGTTCGGCGATGTCGACATGTTCTACCTCGGCTTCGTCAGCGAGTTTGACATCCTCGAGATCGATCTCGACCTCGTCGATTTCGGAGGCGATTCGATCCTGCGTCTCTTCGACGAATTCGGCGATGAGATCGCGTACTCGGACGACGACAACCCGGACGATGAACTCGACGAGTTCGGTGACCCGGTCGACGACAGCAGCCTCGCGTCGTACATCTTCTTCGATGCGTTCGACTTCGGCTACCAAGGCGATGTCTACCTCGGCGTTTCCTCATTCCCCAACGACTTCTACGACCCGTTCGGCGGCGGCGAGCCCGACTTCGACGGCGAAGATTTCAACTATCAGGTCAACGTGTCGTTCAACGGCAACACGCCCGACGGTTCGGGCGGGGGCGACCGGTACGACCTGATCGTCAACGCCGGCGAAACCATCACGCTCAGCGCCGCCGACAGTACCGAGTTCTTCGTCGACCTCGCGTTGGACCTGTTCGACGAGACCGGCACGCTGATCCTTTCGGCCGACGACACCAACGGGTTTGATCCGTCGATCACGTTCACCGTTCCGACCGGCACACCCGCCGGCTCGCGCTACACCGCCGTCGTCCGCACCAACAGCGGCTTCGGCGGATACCTTGTCGGCAGCGATCACAGCATCACCGTCGGCCCGACCGTTACGTCGGCGACCTTCACCGACCCGTACCGCAGCTACGACCTCGACGGCGTCGCGAGCTTCCCCGAGTCGATCAGCGTCACGCTCAGCGATGCCGTGCTGCTCAGCTCGGTCGACCTCGGCGATCTGCAGATCATCACACCCGACGGCACGTCGCTTTCGGCCAACGGCTTCACCCAAATCTCGGGCAACCGGTTCGTCTTCGACACGTTTGGCCTGTCCGCCGAGCCGGGCTTGTATGAGCTGCGCATCGAATCGGGCGATCTGCTCGGCGCGAGCGGGCTGCCGCTTGCCGAGACGTTCAGCCAGACGTTCGACTTCCTCGGCGGGCCACGCGTCATCGGCAGCAGCGTCATGCCCGGCGACATTGTGCCGGCGGGGCCGTTCACCTATCGCGCGACCTTCGATCGACCGCTGATCGACTTCGTCAGTGGCGGCTTCTTTGGCCAGATCATTCTGACCCTCGACGACGTCACGCTCACCGACGCGATCACTGGCGCGACGATTCCCGGCTCCACGCTGTCCTACCAGGAGCCCGACGACGAAGACCCGTACTTCGACTGGAGCGTGAACGATCTCGATGAAGGCGTGTGGGAGCTTCGGCTGCTCGCCGAACCACTGCCGAACCCCGACGGCACGTTCAACGACGGCCCGCCCCGGATTCAGGGACTCGGCGGCATCTCGCTCGACGGAACGCCATCGTTCGGTCTGCCCTCGGGCGATGGCGTGGTCGGCGACGACTTCGTGGTGAACTTCCTCGTGGATCGCACCGGCGTGACGGCGATGCCCGCGCTCGAAGCCGTCGAGCCGTTCCAGAGCGGCATCTACACCTCGCGGATCGGCGGCACGATCACCGACCCGGCCGACGTCGACACGTTCTCGCTCGCCAACCCGGGTGACGGGCCGATCGCGCTGACACTCACGCATGTGGGCGGGGCGGGGCAGTTCCGCGTGATTGTCCGGGACAGCGGCGGGACCGAACTGGCTAACGTCGCCGCCGATGCCGCAGGTGGCGATGTCGTGTTACCGGTTCTGTCGGGCACCGACTTCGAGATCGAGGTCACCAGCGTTGACGGCGGCACCGGCGCGTACCGCATCGACGCCGCGTATGGCGCGACCAACGCCGAGGCTGGCGACACCGCCGCGACCGCAACCGATATCGCCCCGACGCTCATCAGCTACACCAACGGCTCGGGCCGATACGGCGCGCTCGGTTCGGTCTCGACGAGCATCATCGAAAGCGTCGAAGAACTCAGCGGCGGGTTCACGCTGTACGAGCCGAGGGTCGTGGAGTTTGCCGCGGGCGCCGATCCGGTCGGCGATGTCGTCTTCCAGTTCGACAGCAGCGAGCCGTTCAGCGCGGGCGAGCTGTTCGTGAGTTTAGAGGGTGTCGTCTCGCGGTTCGTCGGTGGCGGTAGCAACAACGTCAACGCCCGACGGGTCACGATCAGTCCGGAGCAATACCGCGAACTCGCCGCCGACGGCGTGATCCGCATCAGCGTCCGGCCCAACATCGGCGTCGTTACGGGTGGCAGCCCGACCAACGAAGTCACCATCACCGAGTCCAAACCTGTCGCCGACGATGCGGACCTCTTCCGCGTCCCGACCGCAGCCGGCGAGGAGGTGTCGCTCTTCATCGACAGCACCGAGTTCTCCGACGTGTTCGTCCGCTTCGAAGACGCTAACGGGAACGTCCTCGCGTCCGACCAACCCGGCTCCGAACAAACCAGCTTCCCCAACGAACGCATCGCCACCTATGTCCCTGACCAAGACGGCGAGGTGTATGCCCGCGTCGTCGGCGCGGGCGGGTATGTGCTGACCGTCGGCAAGGACGCGACCGTCCGCGGCCATGCGTTCAACCCCGCGAGCATCATCGGCCCGTCGGGCAAGTCCATCGACGATCTCCGCGCGTTCAGCGCGTTCGTGAACTACCGCTTCTTCGCCAAAGCCGGCGATGTCGTGACCGTCGAGACCGGCACGCCGTTCATGCCCGAGGGCAACGATCTCAATCCCAGCATCCAGGTATCGAGTCCGAGCGGCGTTTCGCTCGGTGCCGACGGCGACTCGGGCGAAGCTGTCAACGCGCGGCTCACGTTCACCGCCACCGAAACCGGCTATCACAACATCCGCGTCAACCGCAACAGCGGCGGGGGCCTGCTCACGCTCACCATCACCGGCAACAGCGCCGACGACATCCCGCCGACGATCGTCGAAGCCACACCCGCCGACGGCGGCCTCGCGGGGGGCGTCGCCGAACTGCTGTTCCGCTTCGATGAGCCGGTCCAACTCGGTGCCAACGCCGCGGCGGCACTGAGCGTCGACAACGAAACGACCGTCAACGCGGTCGAGATGATCGACGCGTACACCGTCCGCTACACGCTCGACAGCCCGGGCGGCAACTTCGACTACGCATACACCCTTGCCGCCGGCGCGGTCACCGACGTTTACGGCAATGCGAATGCGGCGTTCGCCGGCATCTTCGTGGTCAACCCCGGTGGCCCGGTCTACGTCGATTCCACGCCCGCACAGGCCGCCGCACCGTTTTCGGAAGCCCGGTTCAACTTTGACTTCCCGATCGATCCGGCCAGTGTCACGCTCGACGATCTCATCGCCTTCACCGGTCCCGGCGGCGTCGACCTGCTCGATCAGATTGACTCGTTCAACGGCATCGAGGTCGTCGACGGCTCGATCGTGCTCCGCTTCGCGGATCAGACCGTCAACGGCGACTACACGTTCACCTTCCGCCCGACCATCCAGAACACGCTCGGCACCGCAATCGACCAAGACCAGGACGGCACGCCCGGCGAGGTCGGTGACGACAACGTAGTGGCCGTTATCACACTCGCGAATCCGGATCTGGCTGTCGCGGCCGCGACCGCGCCGCCGACGGTCACGATGACCGTCCCATTCGTCGTGGACTTCACCGTCGAAAACGTCGGCACCGACCCGGCAACCGCGCAGTGGGCTGATCGCATCCTCATCTCCACTTCGCCGATCCTCGACGGCACGGCCGAGTCGATCTACTTCGAGCGAACCGCGGACGTGATCCCGCTCGCCGACGGCGCGACGTACAACCGAACGCCACAGATCACGCTCGGCCTCGACACCAATCGACCGCCCGGCACGTACTACCTGCACGTCGTCGCGGACACCAACGGACAAATCACCGAAGCCAACGAAGCCGACAACATCGTCACGATCGGCCCGATCACGGTCGAGGCACCCGCGCTGCCGAACCTGACCGCGACCAACGTCACCGCGCCCGCCGCGGCGTCGTCGGGTGAGACGGTGAACGTCACCTGGACTTTGACCAACGCGGGCGATCAGGACTTCACCGGCACGTTCAACGAACGCCTGTTCATCAGCACAGACGACACCATCGGCGGCGATCAGTTCCTCAAAGACGTTCCGTTCACCGGCACACTCCTCGCGGGCCAGTCGATCAGCCGCACCGCGACGGTTGATGTACCGCTCGATGCCGATGGCGAGCGTTGGTTTGTCGTCAGCACCGACATCGGCGACGTCGTCGAAGAATACCTGAACGAGACAGACAACGCCGGGATTACGTCGACGCCAACGACCGTCACGCTCGCCCCGCAAGTCGACCTGATCCCAAGCAATATCCAAGGCCCGACGACCGCACTCTCGGGTGAGACGATCGTCATCACCTGGACCATCACCAACGACGGTACGGCCGACTTCAACGGAACCTATTCCGACCGGCTCTACCTCAGCAGCGACGACACGATCGGAAGCGACAGCTTCATCGGTGACTTCAGTTTCACCGGCACCATTCCGGCGGGCTCGTCGGTCCTGCGAACGGTCGACATCACGCTCCCGGTCGATCTCGACGAGGATCGCTTCATTGTCGTGCAAAGCGACGTGTTCAACCAGGTCGTCGAAGTCGGTGGTGAAGCGAACAACGCCGCCGTCTCCAACTTGCCGATCGACATCAGCCTCGCACCGCAGCCGGACCTGGTGACGTCGAACGTCGACGGGCCCGACAGCATGTTCAGCGGTGAGACGACGACGGTCACCTGGACCGTGACCAACCAAGGAACGGCCGACACCAACGCGAGCGTCTGGTACGACCACGTCTACCTTTCACTCGACGATGAGATCAACACCGGCGACCAGTATCTCGGCCGGGCACGCAACGCCGCATTCCTGCGACCCGGTGAGAGCTACGCCAACAGCCTTGATGTCACGATCCCGATCGAGTTCGCGGGCAACTACCAGTTCGTCGTCCGCGCCGACGGCAACAACAACGTCCGCGAGGTCGGCCTCGAAGACAACAACGACGCGGCCAGCCAGACGATCGACGTCCAACTCACGCCGCCGCCGGACCTCACGGTCGGGTTCAGCAACTCGCCCAACAACGCCTTCAGCGGGCAGCCCGTGCTCGTCACGTTCCGTGTCGACAACATCGGCCAAACGCCCAGTGGCGGCTTCAACAACCGCATCTGGCTCAGCAACGACGATCAACGCGGCGGCGACACGCTGTTGCAAACCTTCTCCAGCCCCGGCATCGCGGCCAACGGGTCGGTGGTTTACGAGCAGTTCGTCACGATCCCGGTCGGTCTGAGCGGTGAGTTCTTCTTCCTCTTCGAAGCCGATGCCATCAACCAAGTCTTCGAGGGTCCGTTCGAGAACAACAACCTCGCCTCCGAGGCGGTCAGCGTGTTGCTCACGCCGCCGCCGGACTTGGTGGCGACGCCCGTATCGGTGCCGACCGAGCTTGTCTCGGGCAAGCCGGCGGCGATGACGTTCCGCGTCGACAACCTCGGCTCGACCGCGACCGATCGCGGTAGCTGGACCGACGCCGTCTACATCTCCGACGACGACATCCTCGACGGTACTGATCAACGCATCGGCACGCGAAACTACAACGGCGTGCTCCAACCCGGCGAGGGCTACGACACGACCATCGGCTTCACTGTGCCTGTCGACGCGAGCGGCACGCAGTTCCTGATTCTCCGCACCGACTACCTTGTCCGCGTTTTCGAGCTCGACCGCGACAACAACCTCATCGCGTCATCGGTCGATGTCGCCGAGGAACTGCCGGACCTGCGAATCACGTCGAACAACCTGCCGTCGACCCTCGTGACCGGCGAGCCGATCCTCGTCGACTACAGCGTCGTCAACGAAGGCATCGGCGACACGCGCACAGGCCAATGGGAAGACCGGCTTTACCTGTCGACCGACGAGACGTTCGGCTTTGGGGATCTGTACCTTGGCAGAGTCCTGCGCGACGAGATTCTCGACGCGGGCGAGTCGTACGACGCGTCACTGTTCGCCGCCGTCCCGCAAGGCACCGATCCCGGCGACTACTTCCTCATCCTACGGACCGATCACAACAACCGGGTCTTCGAGGGAGAGGACGAGGTCGACAACGACATCGTCGTGCCGGTCGCCGTCACCGAGAACTTGCCCAACCTTGTCGTCAGCGACATCGCCCCGCAAACCCCGACCGTCAGCGGCAGCCCGATCACCGTCACCTGGACGACGACCAACCAAGGCGGGGGCCCGACTGAGACAGACTACTGGGAAGAGTCGGTCTACCTCTCGACGGATTCGATCTTCGATCCACGCGATCCGCGGATCGGCATCTACCGCAACTACGACATCCTTGATGCCGGCGAGAGCTACACCGGTGGCATCTCGTTCACCGAGCAAGTGCCGGGCGACTACTTCGTGATCGTCGTGACCGACTCGTTCCAGCGCGTGCCCGAAGGGGTCGCCGGCGAGGTCGACAACATCACGGTACAGCCGATCACCATCACGCCCGGCCCGACGCCGGATCTGATCATCACGAGCATCGACGCGGCCGACACGGGTTTCTCCGGCCGCGACATCGACATCGACTTCACCGTCCGCAACGACGGCGATCTCACCACCGGCCGCAACTTTTTCACCACGTTCTACCTGTCCGCCGACACGTCGTTCGACTCCGGCGACCAAACGCTCAAGAGCGTGCTCGTGGGCGACCTCGACGCTCAATCCGAGTTGCCGTTGAACACGAGCGTGCGTCTTCCGGCCGGCGTGACGGGCAACTGGTTTATCGTCGCCCGGGTCGACTCGGGCGGCTACATCCCCGAGCGCAACGGCGAGCTGAACAACACCGCCGCCGATCCCGACGGCATCGATATCGAGCTCGCGCCGCCGGTCGATCTCGTCGCGGGCCTGATCCCGTTGCCGGTCGACGCTTTCGCGGGGCAGGACGCGTCGATCACCTACTCCGTGACCAACAGCGGCCCGGCCGAGATCATCGGCAGCTGGACCGATTCGCTCTACATCTCGGCCGACCCGGTCTGGGACATCAACGATCCGCTCTTCTCCGAGGTCCGCGTCACCGGCCCCGTCGCCGATGGCGAGACGTACACCCGCACCGCGACCGCGCCGCTGCCGGGCCTGCCGACCGGCGACTACTACGTCATCGTCCGCTCCGACATCCTCAACTTCATCGTCGAAACCAATGAGGACAACAACGCGTCGGCAACGATGGACGCGTTCGAAATCACCATCCCACAACTCACGCTTGACGTGCCGGTGGACACGACCGTTCAGGGGGGACGGTTCGTGTACTACCGCGTCGAGGTAACCGCCGATCAGACGCTCCTGGTGGATCTCAACGCGACCAGCGGGTTCGGTGCGACCGAGCTTTATGTGAAGTACGACAGCGTTGCGTCCCGCAACAACTTCGACTTCGCCTACGACCGGCCGCTCCAGCGCGACCAACGGGTCGTGGTCCCCAACACGCAGGCCGGCACCTACTTCGTCACGGCGTTCGTCTCCGAAACCGACTTCTCACCGGACAACGATCTGACGATCACCGCCCGGCTCGTGCCGTTCGGCCTGCTCAGCGAAAACCTTGGGATCGGTGGCAACGCGGGGCTTCGCACCGTCGAGATCGACGGCGCACGCTTCGACCGCACCGTCACCGCGACACTTGTTACCGGCGGCACCGAGATCGCCGCGCAGAGCTACTTCCGTGTCGACGACGCCAAGCTCTATGCCACGTTCGATCTCACCGGCATCGAGGCGAGCAGCTTCGGCCTGCGGCTCGACAAGGCCAGTACCGGCGAGTCCGATCTGACGCTCGACGTCTTTGAGGTCGTCGACACCCTCGCGACCGATGGCGCGCAGTTCAACGGCATCACCCCCGGCAGCGCCCGCCCGGGAGCGCCGACGCCGCTGACCATGTCGTGGGGCAACAGTAGTCTCAACGACGTGTTCGCACCGGTGTTGCAGTTCAGCGACATCGGCATCGGTTATGGCTTCGGCGGTGACTCGATCACCCGACCACGTCTGACGTTCGTCGGCCTCGCCGATTCCGGGCCGCGCGGCATCCTCCCCCCCGGCGCCGCGTCCTCGATCGTCCTCACCAGCCCCGGCGGTCTCACCGACGGAACCCACGACGTCAGCGGTTTCGTGCTCAGCGAGGACCCGAGCGTGCCCATCGACTACGAACTTGTCCGGGAAGACCTACGGGAGCTGCAACCGACGTGGTCACAGGACCGCTTCGATCAGGCGTTCGATCGGATGATCGAGGTGGTCGGACCGGATTGGGGGGCACTGCTCACGGCGATGTCCGAGAGTGCGAACCGACTCATCACCAACCCGCAGGTTGCCTTCGTTCCTGAGTTGCTCGAACTGAACTTGATCGCCGCTTATGCCGAACTTGGCCGCTCGATCGGCGGTCATGTGACGGCCGACAGCTTCCGCGTCGACATCGCCAACCGCGTTGTCGAGGCTCGCAACATCGACACCGGCGAGCGGTTCCTCACGACGACGTACCGCGACGGTCGGTTCCATCTGCTCGATGTAAGCGAGGGCACTTACCGGCTGACCGTCACTGATGGCCTGCCGATCGCTGACGTCGAGGTTCAGGTCGGTGCCGAAGATGCAGTCGCCGGGATCGAAATCGCGCTACAACAGAGTTCGGAGATTCGCGGCACGGTGTTCGATGGCGACGGGTCGCCGGTGCAGCCGGAAGTGACACTGCTCGACGGACCGCCGGTTTCGCTGCGTGGCGACGTCGACGGCACGTTCCGCATTAGCGGCCTGGAAGCCGGCGATTACCGGCTGATGGTCGATGCCGACGGATTGGCCCGACGGATCATCGATGTCACGGTCGGTGGGGATGGTGACATCGTTCTCCTCAACACCACCTTGGAGCCCGAGTCCATCATCCGCGGCAAAGTCACGATCGACGGTCAGCCGATCGGGATCGCGGAACTGCTTGCGACCGTCGACGTACCTGGTCAACCGCCGATCATTGGAACCACTGGCGGGGGCATCTTCCTCGTCGAGCACCTCTCGGCCGGCACGTATGACCTCACGCTCAAGGCCGAAGGCTCCCTGGCCCAGACGGTCTCGGTGACGATCGGTGCCGCCGGGGAAGTCGACCTCGGAACGATCGATCTGACCCTGGCCGCCTCGGCATCCGGGACGGTCGATCTTGTCGACCTGCCCGACGTGCAGCAAATCACGGTTCAACTCTTCCGAGACGGGGAACCTTTCGCCCAGCAGACCATCGGCGTTGATGACGAGTTCAACTTCGGCGATCTCGAAGCCGGTGACTACGACCTTCGCGTGATCGATGGACAGGGCGTTGCGACGCCGGTGCCGTTCTCGCTCGCCGAAGGTGAGCAGCGCTCGAACTTCGACCTCGACGTGTTCCCCGGCGGAAACATCTCAGGCCAAGTCACGCTCAACGGATTTGGCGTCGGCGGTATCGCGGTGTCGGTCACCGAGATCGACGGCGAGTTCGCCTTCACCCGCCGGACCAACGCCAACGGGTCGTACGATGTGGGCGGTCTGCCGGTCGGTGATTACGTCGTGGTCCCGGTCGTCGGTGATGTCGGGAGTACCGCGATCAACATTCCGTCGCTCAATACCGAGCGCGAAATCGATTTCGCCATCACGTCAGAAGCAACGATCGGCGGGATGTTGCTTGGTGCCAACAACGCGCCGGCCGGTGAGGCCATCGTCCAGCTCCGTCGTGCCAACGACGAAGTCGTGATCGCGACAACGCAGACAAATGCCGCAGGCGTGTGGTCGTTCGCCATCCTCGAGCCGGGCGATTTCGTGGTCAGCGCGACCGCCGGTGGCCAGACGTTCGGCCCGACGCCCGTCACTGTCAACAGTGGTGACGATCTTGACCTCTCGCTCACGGCCGGTTCGGCATCACTTTCGGTTCAAACCGCAAATGTCACCGGCGGCGGCGGGGCGCGGGTGTTGCTCATGGCCGTGATCGATGGCCGACTCGATATCCTTGACGGCCAGTTCGTTCCCGAGGGTGCGACCGCGACGTTTAACGGTCTCGGACCCGGCACCTACCAGATCGACACCTTCTACGCCGACGGGCGTGAAGACTCCGAGACGGTCACGATCACCGCCGCAGGCGGCACCGTCGACGCGGACGCCGCGATCATCACCATGCTGACCGGCAACATTGTCGATGCCGCGGGTGATTCGCTCAGCGCGGGCGTCGTCACCCTCACCGACCCGGTCGGCGGCGCCGTCGTCGGCACCAGCGTGCTTCGGCCCGACGGATCGTTCTCGGTCGTCGCTGACCCGGGCACGTACGACGTCACCGTCACCGTCGAGGGCGTGGGATCGGAGGCCTTCGACACGTTGGTGCTCGGGGGAGCACCGCCGCAGCTCATCCTCGACACGACTACGCAACGCGTCACGGGCCGATTGATCGCCGGCGTGAATCCGGTCTCCGGCGGAGCGGTCCGACTGCTCAACGCCGACGGTGTGGAGGTCGGCAGCGCGACGGTCGGGACCAACGGTACGTTCGAGATCTTCGCCATCGACGCGCCGGGCAGCACGATGACGCTCGAAGTCGAACGCCTCGGCTACGCCAGCGATGACATTCCCGTCGTGCTCAGTGGTGGCGTGGACGCGGTCGGTGACGTGGCCGTGACGGCCATCGCCTTCGGCATCGACGCACCAGAACTACTGTCCCTCGCGGAGATCACCGTCCCCAGCCCGGACGACGGCTTCCTCGATTCGCTAAGTCTGGCCAACTTCTCCCGTGCTTCGCTCGGCTTTCCCAACCTTGAAATCTCGACGTTCGGCGACCGCTTCGTGCTTCCGAGCGAAGCGGCGGTCGAGGCCAACTGCCCGGCGTGTCTCGACGAGCTGATCTTCCTCAACACGCTCATCGAGCTTGAGCAGGTCATCGCCCAGCGTGCCCGCGAGGCGAACGAGGCCTACGAACGCACGGCGCAAGACGCGTTCCTCGTCTACGTCCAACGGGCAGCCAAGCTCACCGGTGCGGTCGCGGCGGCATACGTTGGCGTGGCGGCCGCGCTGGGCGTCACGGCCACCTCGGCCGCCGCCACTGCTGCGACCGCCGCTGGCGCACAAGGGACCGGCGCCGTTGCGGTTGCCGGCTTCCTCGAAAGTGCGTTCTTCGCGACCGGCGTGCTCGACGCGGTGGTCGGCCTGGGTCAGGCGGTCCGCGGACTGGTCAGCCCGTCGACCGACGTTTCCGTGGCTCAACAGAAAGTCAACGCGGCCAACAACAGCGTCGGTTTCCTCAAGGGAACCTTCGATACCTCGGTCGCAGCGCTGACCAAAGTCATCGACAGTGCCGACGACTTCTACCAGACAGGCTTCACCAACGTCGGCGCCGCCTCGGCCGTTCTTGGCCTGTTGCTCGATCTGAAGAACATCATCTTCGACGACGGCATCTACAACGACATGAAGGACCGGCTTGCCGATGTTGAGCGAGACCTGCGAATCGCCGAGACCGCGATCTGGCAGCTCGATCAAATGCGGCCACGCATTGAAAACGCACACCAGCGATTCAAGCTCTGCCTTCAGAACAACTGCGACGATCAACCCGACTGGGACGAAGTCGATCGCCTGCGTCGCTGGCAGGCACGTCTGGCACGGGTCGAGTCGTTCGACCCCAACGACATCCTCGGACCCGAGGGTTATGGCGACAGCCGGTTCGTCACCGCTGAGGAAACGCTCGGCTACCGCATTCGCTTCGAGAACGAGGAGACGGCGACCGCGCCGGCGCAATTCATCCGCATCGAGAACCCGCTCGACGATTCGTTGGACTTCCGCACGTTCCGCCTGGGCGGCTTCGGGTTCAACGACGTCACTGTCGAAGTGCCCGAAGACGTGCCGTTCTTCCAGACCCGGCTCGACCTGACCGAAACCAAGGGCTTCCTCGTCGAAGTCACCGCCGGCATCGACATCATCTCCGGTGTCGCGTTCTGGGAATTCGAGACCCTCGACCCGGACACCGGCCAACGCCCGGTTGACCCGACCATTGGGCTTCTTCCGATTAACGACGGTACCGGCATCGGCGAGGGTTTCGTGGACTACACCGTGCGGTCGCGAACCGACACGCCCACCGGTACGGTTATCGCGGCCGAAGCATCGATCATCTTCGACGCCAACGCACCGATCCTCACCCCCGAGTGGGCGATCACGATCGATGGCGACAAGCCGACGAGCATCGCGTCGGCACCGACGAACTCGGAGACAACAACGTTCAACGTCGCATGGGCCGGGTCCGACCCGACAGGCGGCTCGGGTCTGGCGACGTACAGCGTGTTCGTCTCGGTTGACGGTGGTCCGTACGAGCCGTGGTTGCTCGGAACCGAACTGACCAGCGCTCCGTACCAGGGTGCCGCAGGGCGAACGTACGAGTTCGTCACGATCGCTCAGGACAACGCCAGCAACCGAGAGGCATTGCCGCAAATCGCCGACGCGACCGTGGTCGTCGCGGGCTCTTCGGTGGTCGGTCGGCACATCTTCTACAACGACAGCGGCTTCGACGGCGACGCCGGCCCCAGCGTCAACGACGATGCCGCCATTGCACCGGACAAGGTCGCGTTGCTCCCCGGCGGCGTTGCGACTTTTGCCAACTACACCAGCTACATCAACGGGCTCAACGGCATCATGATCGATATCGCCGGCTTGCCCGACGGTGATGACCTCTCGGTCGACGACTTCGCGTTCACGGTCGGCAACGACAACGACCCGGAGGCATGGACCGAAGCAACCGCACCGACGAGCATCACCGTCCGACGCGGGGCCGGTGAGGGCGGCAGCGACCGCGTCACGCTCATCTGGGACAACGGCGCGATCACCAAGACCTGGCTGGAGGTCACGGTCCGCGCCATGGCCAACACCGGCCTGAGCGCACCCGACGTGTTCTACTTCGGCAATGCCCCGGGCGAAACCGGCAACATCGCGACGGACGCGATCGTCAACGCCGGCGATGTCATTCTCACCCGACAAAACCTCAGCGGGTTCTCGTCGATAGGGCTCGACAGCAACTTCGACTTCGACCGTGACGGCGATGTCGATGCCGGCGACGCCATCATCGTTCGCAACAACCTCAGCGGCTTCACGCCACTGCGCTTGATCAACCTGAGCGGCGAGTCCGACGGTGGGCGCGACAGTGGCGGTGCCAAGGGAACCTTCGGCGGCGTCATCGGCGGGCGTACGCCGTTCGGACGAACACCGCTGCTCTCCAGCGGCGGCAATGACGACGACCAGGCAGGACTGATCGGACGCATGGGAATCTAACCAACGTTCAAGAGGGAACGTGTTACATTGAGGGTCGGCGGACCCATTTCACAGGAGAAAACGAGTTATGTTCAAATCCACCACTTTCATCGCGACCACGGTCGCGTTCTGTCTCGTCGGCTCTGCCCGAGGGGCGACGATCGACGTCGGAACGTTCAACCTCGCGGCGGACACGCCGGGACAGACGCTGGAGATCAACGTCACGGGCGGCGATGCCGTCGCGGGCGTGGACTTCTTCGCGGAGATCTTCAACGACGCGCTGGCCGTGACGCCGGTCATCGCCGACGTCGACTTGCTGACCGGCACGATCTTCGGCGAGCTCGGGTCGGCCAATCAGACCAACTCGATCGCCGAGCCGACCCGCATCTACAGCATCATCGACGCGACCGAAACCGCCAATGCCGATGGGCTACTCGTCACACTCGAGGTCGATACCACCGGCGTGAGCGACGCGAGCTTCAACCTGCTGCTCGCGGGCGTCGCCGACGGGGCGGCGGACACGCAGTTCTTCGACCTGGCCGGCGCGGGTATCACCACGAACATCGTCAACGGCCTGATCGTCGTCGCCGCGGTACCGGAGCCGGCGCTTGCCGGCCTCGCCGGTCTGGGCCTGCTGTTGCGACGACGATGATCCCAAGCCTCTCGGTCAAACCGGAGTGACGACCTCGCCAAGGATGGCGTCATCGGTGTCGCCAGTTCCGGCGAAGAACCAGTCGGTGCCGGACTCGCCGAAGATGGTGTCGGGCGTGCCGTCGGCGAGGACGGTGATGCCGGCGGCCAGGCGGTATGGACCGGTGCCGATGCCGTTGGCCCCGACGCCGGTGGCGATCGACGCGACTCGGCTGTTGTAGCTCAGGTCCGGCCGGGTCCAACGATCGCGAATCGCGTCGAGGGCCTCGAAGGCTTCCTCGATCGCGGTCGGCGGTTCGCCAAACGCACTGGCGGTCAGGTCAAAGCCGCTGGAGATTCCCGCGAGCACCTCGGCATAGGTCAGGCGATCGCCGATGACGATGTCGTCCTCGACACTGTCGTCAAAGACTGTGCCTCCGTTGAGGTTGTCGGAACCGTTTCCGCCGACGATCAGGTCACGGCCGCCGTCGGGGTCGGTGCTTCGGTCGCCGAACAGGATGTCGTTGCCGTCGCCGCCGAGGACGATGTCGTTGTCTTCCTGACCGGACATTCGGTCGCTGCCCGCTTTGCCGATGAGGATGTCATCGCCCCGGCCCGAGAAAATCGTGTCGTTGAGGGCGCCGCCGACCAGCAGGTTGTCGGCGTCGTTGCCGGTGAGGTTGTTGGCGAAGGTCTGAGAGCCGATGACGTTCTCGAAGTTGGAGCCGTCGGGGTCGGTGCCACCAAGACCATCCGGGGCGAGCAAGTTGATCGTGGCGGCTCCGCCGACGACTTGTGACGGGACGGTCAGGTTGAAAGTGACGTTGGTGGTAAAGGCGTTGAAGTCAAGCGTGTCGTTCCCGCCGCCTGAGGCGAGTCCCGACGAAACGGAGCCGTCGGCCTCGAGAATGTTGTTGGTCGAGACGCCCGCCGAGCTGAAGAAGTACAGATCGTCGCCGCCGCCACCGTCGAAGTCGTTGGTCCCACCGCCGGCGGACATCGTGTCGGCACCCTTGTTGCCGATGATGGTGTCGTTCTGGGCACCGCCGAAGAGGACGTTGTCCTTGTCGTTGCCGGTGATGGTGTTGTTGCCGTTGCTGTTTCCGATGACGCTCTCGAACTGCGTGCCGATGCCGCCGACGAACCGCCCGGCGTGGCTGGCGATGACGCCGAAGGCATCGGAAGAAATATCCACCGTGACATCGACGAACGCACCGACGCCCTGGAAGATCAGTCCGTCGCGGTCGGTGGTGTCGTTCTCGACGAGGAAGTCGAACTCGGTGCCAACGGCCGGCTCGAAGACATAAATGTCGTCGTCACCACCGCCGACGAGCGAGTCGTTACCGCCGCGGCCGTTAAGGAAGTCGTTGCCGTCGAGGCCGACGAGCGTGTCATCGGTGCCGTCGCCCGTGAGGTTGTCGTTGAAGTTGGTGCCGATGATGCGGTCGAAGCTGGCCGGACCGGTCTTGTCGATGACATAACCGGTACCGGTGCTGACGAAGGCGGCGTTGAACGCGGGATTGACGGTGACGCCCAGACTCAGGGCCGACATGTCGAGGATGTTCGACCCGATGTTGTCATCAAGTACTTCGGTGTCGCCGCCGACCGGGTCGCTGAACTGGTAAACGTCGTCATCGCCCTGGCCGAACACTTCGTCGGAGCCGATGCCGTCGATGAGGGTGTCGTTGCCCGCGCCGGCCATGATCGTGTCATCGCCAGCGCCCGCGTCGATGAAGTTGTCGGACGCGTTGCCGGTGATGTCGTCGTTGCCGGTCGAACCGAAGACGTTCTCGAAGCCGTCGCTGGAGAAGATCTGGTGATTCGTGCTGTCGGCGAGGAAGCCGACGCCGGTGAGGTCGATGACGTAGCCGTTGGACGTGTTGGACAGGTCAAGCGTGTCCTGTTCGCCCTGGCCAAAGCTGTCGAAGACGGTGTCCTGCACGAGACCGGCCAACGGGTGCTGGACGAACTCATAGTAGTCATTACCGAAGCCGCCGCCGATGATGTTCGCGCTGGTGTTGTCGCGGAAGAAGTCATCGCCGTCGCCGCCGAGGACTTGCTCGATGTCAGGACTGCCGGCGTTGAGCACGAGGTTGGTCCCGCCGATGTAGCTTGCAATCACGGCCGGGTCCGAGAGATCGACGATCACCGGTTGGGTTTCGTCGAGCGCGGAGAAGTCGATGCGGTCGGTCGTGCCTTCGCCGGGCAACTCGACGAGCGAGTCCGACTGGCCACCGGTATCGGGGCGGAAGAAGTAGATGTCGTTGTCGGTTCCGCCGGCGAGGGTGTCGTCGTCGTCACCGCCGTCGAGCGTGTCATTGCCGCCGAAGCCGCGCAGGGTGTCTTCACCCTCGGCACCGACGAGGCTGTTGGCGAGGTTGTTGCCGAGGATTTCGTCGTCGAAGTTGGTGCCGATGGCGTTCTCGATGACGCCGCCGCCGGTGAAGTCGCCGACGGTGCGCAGGCCGTCGGTCATGAGCGTGGTGCTGTTGAGGTTGATGATGAGCCCGGTCGCGCCGCCGGGGAGGCTGGTGTACGCGGAGAAGTCGATCGTGTCGATGCCCGCGGCGAAGCCGGCCAGTTCGGTGACGACGTCGGCCTCGGCGGCGGTGGGGGTGTCGAAGAGGTAGAGGTCGTTGCCGTCATTGCCGATCAGATCGTCGGAGCCGGCGTTGCCGACGATGGTGTCGAGGTTGGGCGTGCCGAGGATTCGGTCGTCGCCATCGCCACCGATGAGTGTGTTGCGTACACCGTTGAACCCGGACGCGTCGATGATGTTGCTCGAGGACCCGCCGGTGAGCTGCGACTCTTCGAAACCGCGCAGCGTGTCGTTGCCCTGGCCGGTGAGACTGATATTGGTGAGGGTGATGTTGTTGTCGACGGCGAGCTCGATGAGGTCGGTGCCGTCGTCGGTGGTCGCGTCGCCGCCGAAGAGCAGGTCGTTGCCTTCGGAGTTGGTCGGCGCGATGTCGGCGTCGCGCTTCGGACCGCCGGAGATGGTGTCGTCGGCCTGCTGACCGCGGACGGTGTCGTCGTCCTCGCCGCCAAAGATCCGATCGTTATCGCCGTCGGGGACGATGATGATTTCGGCGGTGTACTGGAACGGGTCGGGCAGGTCGTGGTCGCCCCAGACGTTGTCGTCGCCGGCCTGCGCGTCGATCGTGTCGGCACCGTCGATGAAGCCGAAGCGGGCGTTGGAGAGTTCCATGCCCGAGAGGTCTTCGTTGTTGGTGCCGATGGAGATCGGGTTGTTCAGATCGCCGTTGTCATAGCGGCGCAGGAAGCTGAACTGGTTGCTGCCGTTGGTGAGGTAGAGGGTGTCGCCGACCCAGTCGGCCCCGGCGAGGTTGCCCTCGCTGGCACCCTCGGCGATCGGGAAGAACTCCAGCGAGCCGGTGGCCTGGAAGAACAAGCCGGTGCCTGCGTCGAAGGCGACGCCGACGCCGGTGTCGTCGCGGAACGCCAGGGCCGAGGGGTCTTCGACGCCTTGCAGGATGCGGTACTCCTGAATCGACACGGGGCCGTCGGAGGGGTTGCTCAACCGGGCGTAGATCCAGGCACTGGGGAACTGACCTTCGGGTTGCCTGTCGCGACCCACGACACGCGGGCTTTCGCCGACGCTGATCGACGGGATGAACTCGGCGAGCATCAGGACATACATCTGGCCGCTGAACTCGTTGAGGTCGGCCGGCATGAAGTCGAGCGCGCCTTCGTTTTGCAGCAAGCGACGAATCTCCGGCGGCGTTCCGATCGGGCCGCGATCGGTCGGTGCGCCGGTGTCCTTGTCGATCTCGAAGACGTTCATCGTCGCCAGGCCACCGGGCTCGCCGGCGGGTCCGATGCCGAAGAGCGTGCCGGCATCGTCGCCGACGGTCGCATTGGAGATACCGATCATGAACGACTGGGTCATCCGGTCGTTGGAGAGGCCGGCGGTGTTGAGGTCGATGTCGTAGAGGTCGGCGTCGCGGTAGCTGACCACGAGGCGTTCGGGATCGGGGAAGATGTCGGTCGGATCGTCCGCCGCCGGGCTCTCGGCCAAGCCGGCGATCGCCGAGCCGGCAAGGAACGCACCCTTGGCCAAGCCACGCCCGTCGGGCGTCTCACTCGCCAGTCCATTTCGACCGGTCATGACGCGGAGCGCTTCGCCCTTGTCGCTGATGGTCAGATCGATGTTGCCCACGAACACCGTGGCACTTCCACCAAAGCTCGATCCGCCGAGCGTCACGCCCGGAGTCGGTGCCGGCGGGGCGACGAAGAAGCGACCGGCCGCGGGAGCTTGCAGCTGCACTACTGCGAAGGGCAGTAGCACCTGGTTGTCGCGCGTGATGATGAGGTCGACCGCGTCGACCTTGCCGGACTTGTTGTGGTCGGCGGCGGTAGTGATCGGCTGTCCGCCGAAGAGTGTCTGCGAATCGCGGACGGCGATGAAGTCGGCGGTGTCGACGGGGAAGCGGCCGTTGAGCACGCGGCCGTCGGTGTCGCCGGGGTTGGTGCCGAAGTAGAACTCCTCCGGCTCGTCGAAGCCCGCGCCTTCGTTGATCGTGACCTGCAGCCAGCCGTCCTCGAGCGTGTTGTTCGGCCAGACCATCGTGTAGCGGCCGCTGCCGTCGGTCGCGCGGCCACCGGCAAACTCGATCTCCGGAGCGGGCGCCAGGTCCCATTGGCTCGGGTCCTGCGTGTTGCCGAAGCGGAACGTGAAGTCGTTCACGCCCAGCGGCCGGCTCGCGGCGGAGATGTCGAAGATCAGACCGTTGATCCCGAACCAGTAGCTGCTGACGTTCTCGAAGGTCGCCAGCTCGCCGGGACGCAGCGGGGTCTTGTCGGGCGCGATCGCCTCGGCGTCTTCAGGGGTGATCGCCGGGTCGTTGTTGTCGAAGGAAGACTCGTTGTAGAAGAAGACGGCTTGGTCGACCACGGCAGGCCCGGTGTCCTCGGCGAGGCCGAAGTCGAGAAGGCCGAAGAACTGGCTGGATCGCATGCGAACCAAGTAAGCCCCGTCACCCGCCTCGGCGTTGGGCTCGGTGAGTTCCAAGCCCGCGGCGGGAACGTGAACGGTGCGCCACAGCCCTTCGTTGACGCCGCCGAAGAAATAGACGCCGCCGGTGCCGGTGACCTCGGTCGGCTCGACCATGTCGGCCAGCAGTTGCCACTTGTTGACCGAGATCAGCTCCGGCCGGTCGGAGGTCAGGCTCAACTGCCAGACGCCCTGCAAACTGTCGCCGTCGAAGAGCGCGAGGAACTCGTCGGGCTCGAAGGTGCCCTGGGTGTCGGCCGTGTTGCCCGGAATGCTCGCCGATGCGCTGTCGTCGAAGGTGACGTTGAATCGGCCCGCACCGGTCGCGTCGGTGGTGAAGTTGAACAGGTCACGCACCGTGCCGTCGGGCGCGATCAGTTCGCCGACGATGGTCGCGGTGCCGGTGAAGCCGCCGGCGAGGGTGAAGTCGACGTTGACGTCGAGGTCATCGACGGTGCCGATGACGCGTTGGACGTCGATGGTCTGCCGGCTGAGCAGTTCATTGCGGACGCCGGAGTACTGGGCGTGGTACTCGTAGGTCCCGGCGACGCCGTCGCCGAGCGCTTCGTTGGTGGTACCCGGGCCCTGGTCGGGGGCGTCGAGGAAGACGGTCTCGCCAATCCGGCCGGTCTCGGCACCGTTGAAGTCGCCATCGCGGTTGGCGTCGTTGTAAACGAAGCCCTCGATGTTGCCGGGTGCCGGGCGCTGGGCGAAGTCGCCGGTGACCTGGCTGAAGCTGTTGACGGTGACCAGCTGTTGCTGGACGTCGCCGGAGAATCCGGGGCTGCCGGCGATCCAGCCCTCGGGCAAATCGGTCTCGACGCGGTAGGTGCCGGGCGCGACGCCGATGAACTGGTAGACGCCGCGCTCGGTGAACGGGTCGATGAAGCCGTCGTCATTGAGGTCGACGCTGCCGGTGGTGGCGTTGGCGATGATCTCGCCGGTGGTGAGGTCGAGCAGACGGACGCCGCGACCGTTGAGGCCGTAGTCGCCAAAGGTCACCCGGCCGTCGGCGTTGTCGTCACGCATGACCCGGCCGACCGCATCGCCGACACGCGGGGCATTGCCGAAGTCGAAGTCGCCCTGCGGATCGCCGCCGGTGACGGTGACGTAGTGCCCGCCGCCGAGCGTGCGGACGGACACGTTGTCGATGCCCCAGAACTCGCCGTCGCCGGCGGTTTCGTTGGGGCCGTCGTTGTCGAGGCCGCTGCCGGTGAAGTTCATCGTCAGCAGCGACCCGGTGTGCGGGATGATGTAGCGGAACTTGTAGACCGCGTCGCGGATGTTGGTGGGGTTGCCGTCGAAGACCGACTGGTAGCCGAGCGACCCGGTCGCGGCCGCGCCTTCGCCCGGATCGTTCACACCGCCCAGCGCCGCCGGCTCGGGGAACGATTGCGGGAAGCTCGGCGAGTCGGGGCTGATCTCGACGTTGGAGAAGCTGTAGGTTTCGTTGACGTTCTCGCCGTCGGCGATGATCGAGACCGACCAGAGGTCCTCGTCAAGCCCGAACGGGAACGCGCCGGTGTCGACGCCTTCCCAGGTACCGATGATGTACAGGTCGAACTCGATGATCAGCGCCGAGTGCTCGACGCTGGTGTCGACGGTGGCGGTGACGGTTTCGTTGGCGTAGAGCCCGGCGAAACGTTGGCCATTCGGGGCGAGGGCGTTGGACGCGTTGGACCAGATGGTTGCGGGGGTACCGCCGGAGAAGTTGTCGGCATATAGCGGGACGCCGGCTGCGGGGAAGGTCTGCACCGGCGCGACGCCGGGCACAACCTCACCGATGAAGTAGTCGCCCGGCACTACGTCATCGAAGACGTAGCGACCCTCTTCATCGGTCGTGGTCGAGTCGATGATGTTGGTGCCGGTCTCGTCGAAGAGGTTGATCGTCACGTCGGGCAACGCCGGCTCGCCGGGGTCCTGGAAGCCGTCGCGGTCGAGGTCGAGCCACTTGATGCCGGTGACGCCGCCGAGGTCGTCGTCAACGAACGCCGCGACCACCGCATCGCCTTCACCAACGATCAGTTCGATCGTTTCGTTGTCAATGGGCGTGACCTGGTAGAAGCCATCGGGCACGACCTGCTCGGCGGTGTAGGTGCCCGGCTCGACGCCGGTGAAGATCGCCGCACCGGTCGAGTCGGTCGCGACTTCGTCGAACAAATCACCGCCGGCGTCGAACAGGCGGATGGTGACGCCCTCGAAACCTTCGGGCGCGTCGAACTCGCCGTCACCGTCCTCGTCGTCGGCGACGTTGACGGTGATGGTGCCGCTGACGACTTCGATCGGGAGCGGAAGCGTGTCACAATCGACCGCGTCCCAGCCGCCCAGCGACGTCGGCGCGACGATCTCGCCGGCGACCACCTCGGCCAGGACCAGCACCTCGTCGAGGTAAGTCTGGCTGGTGCCGCCGACGATCGTGTCGTCGTCGTCGCCACCGCAGATGAAGTCGTCGCCCGGGCCGCCCTCGATGAGCTCGCCGACGCCGGAGGTCGGGTCGGCGATGTCGTTGGCGATGAGCACGTCGTTGCCCCAGTTGCCCAGGATCGTGTCGGACCCGGCCAGGCCGAGCACGAAGTCGTTGCCCCGGCCGGCGTCGGCGAAGTCGTTGCCCGCGCCGAGTTGGATTTCGTCGTTGCCGTCGTCGCCGGTGACCACGTCGTCGTTGATGCCGGCGTCGATGAAGTCGGAACCGCCGCCGCCGGAGATCGTGTCGTTGCCGTCGGCACCGAGGATGGAGTCGGTGGCGCCGCCGCCGGACAGATCGTCGTTGCCGGAGAGGCCGAGGATGGTGTCGGAGCCGCCGCCGCCCTCGACACTGTCGTTACCGCTGCCGGCTTCGATGTAGTCCGGGCCCGCGCCGCCGATGATCGTGTCGGCACCACCAGCGGAGAGGACGCTGTCGGCGCCTGCGCCCGCGTCGATGTCGTCCGTACCGCCGCCGGTCATGATGGTGTCGGAGCCGCCGCCGCCGAGAACGGTGTTGTTGCCCTCGCCGCCATCGATCGTGTCGGCACCCGCACCGCCGTCGATGCTGTCGTTACCGCCCTCGGCGACGATCGTGTCGTTGCCGCCGCCGCCGAGGACGGTGTGGTTGCCGGCGAAGGTGAAGATCTCGTCGTTGCCTTCGCCGCCGTCGAGCGTGTCGTCGACGACCGAGCCGTTGAGCGAGTCGTTACCCGCGCCGCCGAAGGCCATGACCGGGATGTCGAAGACGCCGTCGGCCGAGGAGAGCAGCGTGAGTGAATCGTTGCCTGCTCCGCCGTCGAAGAGGATCGCGGTGACGCCGGTGAACCCTTCGCGGATGTCGAGGACTTCGACCTGGTAGACGCCGGGGGCAACCTCGTCGATCGTCGCGGCTTCCGACGTGTCCGACGCGCCGCCGCCGCGAAGGCTGGCGAACTCGCCCGCGTGGACCACGAGCGTCCCGGCCGGCAGTGGTGCGCCGTTGTAGTCCAGCGGATTCGAGCCATCCACAAGCGTCGCGGGCGTGACCTTCGGACACAGCCCTTCGTTGGTGATCTCCAGCAGCGTCGCATCCAGCAGGTCCGCGTCGCCCTTGAAGAACAGGATCTCCCAGTACACGCTCAGCACCACACGGATCTGCGCGGTAATGTCGAAGAGGCACTCGATGCCGTCGGTGACGACAATCGACGCGATCTCGTCGAGGTAGAGCTTGGTGTCGTTGTCGGGGTCTCGGAAGTTGAAGTCGACGCTGCCGATGAGCGTGCCTTTCACGCCGGCCTTGAGCCCCGGCACACCCACGCCGGCGCCGAGAGACGCTTGCAGCTCAAGACCGAACTCGGCGATGTCCTCGAAGTTGCCGAAGTCGACATCCGAGAAGAAGAACCCATCGATAAAGTTCCCCGTCCGCAGGCCGCGCGTGTCGTAACCGATCGCCAAATCCACGAACGCCTCGAACCCGAGCCCGAGGTCCAGCACGATCGGCGGCACCGGCCAGATGTTGAACGACACGCCCCAGTCGAATCCGAGCTCCAGCCGCGGCAGGTCCCACGTGATGATGTTCACGTCCTGCCCGAGCAGGAAGCGGAAGATGTTGGCCGGGTCGAGGATGTCGAGCTTGATGCCCAGGCCGCCGTCGTCGGGGCTGCCCTCGGCGGGCTCGGCCTGGATCGTGCTGAGGATGCCCTCGACCGCCGCGTTGCCCGAGTCGAGCACCTGCTGGGCAGCGTCGAAGAAACCGGTCACGCCGTTGGTTTCCAAGTCGCTCGCGGCCGAGAGGATGGAGTTCGGATCGCGCGGGTCGAGCCCGGCGTTGTCGTAGAGCGGGCCGAAGCCGTAGCTGCCGAAGTTGATGAACACCTCGCCGTTGTCGACGCCGATGACCGACGCGATGTCGAGGATGGTCTGGGCGACGTTGAGGAACTGCTTGGCCGGGCCGGCCGCGTCGGGGACCTGCAGCAGCGCCAGATCGATCACGCGCACCGGGCCGTTGCCCGCGAGCTGGCTGATCTGGCTCACGCCCGGCACCTCGGTGTTGAGGATGCTCAGCAACGGCTCCAGCGGCTGCAGAATGTTCGCGAAGAACTCGACCGGGCCGCCGAGGTACTGGCTGATGAAGTCGCCCAGTTCGAGGCGGACGTCCTGGAAGCCGATCGACGGGTCGTTGCCGAAGTCGAACTCGATGCCCTCGGAGCTGAACGACGCGTCGATGCCCCATTCGCCAACGAGATCGGCCGCGATGGAGGGGAAGTCATCGCCGAAGCCCGCGTCGAGCTCGACGTCGATCTTCGCATCGAGCGTGGCCAGCAGCGCGAAGCTGCCAGTGAAGTCGCTGATGATTTCGGAGATGAGCTTGCGGCCGTCGGTGAAGCCGAGGATGTCGAGCCCGAGCGAGCCGAAGATGCCGGTGCCGGGCATGGAGCCGACGTTGTTGTCGGTCGCGGTGAACTTCAGACCGAACAGATCCAACTCGAAGCTTGTCGGCACCGCGACGTCGCCGGAATCGTCGACCGCGAGGCCGGCGACGATGTCGAACTCGAACTCAGCATCGCCCTGCGGGTCGGCGGTGAGGTAGACGCCGGTGTTCCGGTCCACGCCGATGCCGACGAACACGTCGTAACCGAACTGCACGGTGAGTCCGCCGTCGGCGCTGATCGGGAAGCCATCGAGGCCGGTGGTGAAGTTGATGCCGGCGATCTCCGACTTGCCACCGATGCGGAAGCCGATCTCGAAGTTGTTCTCGGTGAGTTCGACGATGATGTCGCTGGGCGAGACCGCGCCGCCGCCGGTGAGCTTCGCCAGCAGTCCGCCGTCGCCGATGCTGGTGAGCGTGGAGAAGAGGAAGTTGCGGACCGCCGTCTCGACGGCCTCGAACGTGTCGCCGATGTTCGGAGCACACAACAGTTCCAGCAGCGGCTGCGTAATGTTCTCACGCAGGTCGCCGATGAACGTCCCGGCCGCATCGACATCGCTGCCGATCAGCGGCAGCTTCTCGAAGATCTCGGCTTCGAGCGATTCCTCGAGGAAGTCGAGGAACAGGTCGATTCCCGCGACGATCGTCTTGAAGTTGAAGTCGAGGTTGGTGAACAGGTCGAGCAGCGCTTCGTCGTCGATCTCCAGGCGCGGGCCGTTGGAGATGAGCGAGCGCAGATCGGTCGCTACGAGCACGGCGTTGGACGCGGTGGAGCCGAGGAACGTCGCGTCGAGGGCGGCGGTGAGGATGCCATCGATCTCGGTGTCGATGCCGCCGGAGAACGCGCTGCCGAGGCTGGTCGCACCGATGGTGTTGCCGGCGTCCGGCGCGGCACCGAGCGTGAACTCCAACGACGCACGATCGCCGGCGGTGGACGGATCGGGGGCCGGGGCGTTGGCGCGGTAGATCGCGGTGACGGTGCTCGGGCTGACGCCAGAGAAGGTCACGGTCGTGCCCGAGACGCTGTAGTTGGCCGGGTCGATCAGCGAGGAGCCGTCGTACAGGAAGAGAAATTCCTCGATGATCGTGCCGTTGCGCTGGTAGGGGGCGGTCGAGAGCGTGATGCTCCCGCCGCCGACGGGCAGGTTCTCGTCGATGACCGCATCGACCAGCCCGGCGTCAGCCTCGGCACCGATCAGGTCCAGCGCGCCGAACTGCACCTCGCCGTCGAAGTCGCCCTCGAAGCCGGCGGTGATCGTCAGGCCGCTGGTGCGGCCGTTGCCCGTCGGGTCGTCAGTGATCAGGAACGCGTTAAGCCCGCCATCGAGCGCGAGGCCGAAGCCGATGTTCAGCTCCGCGCCTGCAAACAGCTCGAAGTCCGCCATCGTGTCGAGCGTGACCGGCCCGAACATGCCGGTCGGCAGGTTCGGCGCGACCATGATCGGATCGAGCTCGTACGCCACGTTCAGCGTCGAGACGATCGCGTACTGGGTCCCGGCCGTGCCGGTGTCGAAGTCGACCAGATCAAGGTCGATCGTGAACGGGTCACCGCCCAGCGGCCAGGCGTCGTTGAGCGCGTCCGTCAGCTTTGCACCAACCTTGCCCAGGTCGAACTGTGGAAGGTTGAAGTCGAACACGTCGAACGCGTCGAGCAGCTCTTGAAACTGGATGTTGGCCGCGCCGCCGGGCACCAAGGCTTCGAGATCGGGCAGACGCAGCTCGATCGTCTTGAACAACCCGACCAACCGGCTCGGCAAGCGCAGCGGATCACCCTGGAGCGCAAACTTGAAGTCGGAGAGCAGGTCGAAGAACGGCTGTTTGAGTTCGAGATCGATCGGCAGGTTCGCAATCGCCGCACGCAGGTCGAGCTCGATCTGCGTGAGCGCCGGGATGTCGATCGACAGGCCGCCGAGGTCTTCGATAGTGTCGAGCACGAACTCGCCAGCCTCGATCAGGTCGTTGAGCGAGAAATCGACCAGCGGGATGTCGAAGTTGAGCAGATCAAACGTCCCGGAGTCCGCGAGCCCTTCGAGGAAGCCCCGCAATGCGCCGATCAGGTCTTCGAGGCTGAAGTTCTTGATCTGGTCGATGAGCGCCTGGAAGTCGAGCGTCTCGAACGTGAAGTCGAAGCTCAGCGGGTCGTTGGGGTCGGTGAGGGTGACGCAGACCTCGCCGAGCGTGCCGGAGACCGCGCCGCCGATGTCGCCGGCCAGTTCGAAGCAGCCGTCGAGCGTGACGTTGAGCAGATTGGTCGTGTCGATCAGCGCGTCGATGTCAGTAAGGTTGATCAGCTCGGACACGAAGATGCGGCCGTCGGCATCGTCGCCGGTGCCAGGGTCGGTGAGGTTGATCGACGACGAGAGCGTGGCGACGAAGTCCTCGGAGTTCTGCAGCACCAGCCCCGCGAAGCCGAGCGACGCGCCGAGGTTCACATCGCCGGCATCGGCGGTGAAGCTCAGGTCGATCGAGAGGTTGTCCGGATCGGAGCCGGTCGGCTCGGCGATGAACACGCGATCGAGCAGCCCTTTACCGTGGGTCTGCCCGCCGTTGAGCACGCCGACCTCGGCGGGCGACGGTGCTTCGGCGACGCCGAGGATCTTGAGCGACAAGCCGGCGGGGGAGGTGAAGCCTTCGTTGACCTCGATCGTCATCGGGTCGTCGTTGTAGGTCGCCGGGATGATCGCCACGCCATCGCCGTTGCTGGTGGGCGTGATGACCAGCGTCGCGTTCTCGGCGTCGAAGGTGACGACCACGTTCGCGAACGCCGACTCCATACGGCTCTTCACGTCGCCGAGCGTCACCGCACCGCTGAACGAGATGGCGGTCAACGCACCGGGGGTCATCGGCGTCGGACCGACGTACATGAGCAGGTCCGGCAGCGTGTCCGGCCCGGTGCCGTCGTCGATCTGGATACCGCTGAATCCGAAGCCCGCGCCTTGCTGGACTTCGAGCGTGTGGATGTCTTTGTCAACCGAAACGATCGCGACCCGACCGGTGGCGTCATCGACGACGGCATTGAACAAATCGCCGAACCCCGCGTCCTCGATGGCCATGTTCAGGTCGCCGACGAGCATCTCGATGCCAGTGTTGTCCACGGTGTCGAGGGCGGCGACGTTGACGGAGTAGAAGTCTCCGCCGCTGCCCGGGCCCCCGTTGGTGAGGATGTCGACCTGCGTGTCGGCGAGCAACGTATCGCCGGCCGGCGGAGCACCATTTGCAATCACGCCGGTGAGGATCGGGACGCCCGCGCCGTCGTTGAGCACGGTCAACGGCGTCGTCGCTTCGAAGCCGCCGAGCCCTTCGGCGAAGTCACTGAGCACGATGCCCACCCGCAGCGACGCACCGACCGTCGCCGACGCATCCGCCTCGGCACCGCCGGCCACTTCCAGCGTCGCGATCCCGCCCAGGTCGATGCCCTCGGAGAAGTCCAGGTCCAGCGTTCGCTCGAACGTCTCGGAGATCGTGAGCGTGAACAACAGCGAGCGCGTGGCTTCGTCGTATTCCCAGTTGAGCGCGTCGGTCCCGCCGCCGAACTCATCCACGCCGAGCTCGTCGGCGATCGCTTGCATGAGCGACGGAATGTCCTGGTACTTGGGCTCCGCGATGGCCTGGCCACCGAGGATGCCGAGGTCGGCGAACTCGGCCTGGGTGGTGTCTTGCGACGAGGCGTTGTTGGTGAAACCGAGCGTCGTCTCGCCGGCACCGCCGAGGGTGATGCGGGCGATGTCTGGGTTGGTCGTGATGAGCCGAAGGTTGGAGCCGTCGACGATGAAGCTCAGATCGTTGCCGAGTCCGCCGATGCCGTCGGCGGCGAGATCGTTCTCCGGCGAGGAGACGGTCGCGGTGACTTCCAAACCGACCAGCGCGAGGTTCAGGTCGTCGGCCAGATCTTGGAGCGTCGTGTTAGCCGTCGTGTCGGAGGCGAGAACGGTGACCGGCACGTCGTTGTACTCGATCAGGTTGCCCTCCTGATCACGAGATGCAATGTCAATCGTGTAGTTCAGGTCGGCCCCGAGTTGGCCGAAGGCAGGACCGGCGGAGGTGGCGTCGACGCGCGTGGTGGAGACCAGCAGCGTTTGCGGCAGACCGAACGTGCCGAGGACATCGACCGCGCGGAAGCCGAAGATCCCGGCGTCGATGAACGGCTCGATCACGTCACCGAGACCCGCAGCTGCGAGACCGGCATTGGCATTGGCCAGCAGGGCGGCGTCGTTGGCGGCGGGGGCGATCTCGACCATCGTCGGCTCGAACAGGTCCGTCTCGAGCACGAACCGCGTTGTCACCGTCGGATATGCCACCGGCGACGCCCCACGAATCTCAGCCGGGTCGAGCAGGTTGGACACGAGCTTGCGCAGCGTGTTGCCGAACTCGGCGATTTCGTTGAGCTTCTGCTCCACGAACGGGATGCCCGAGTACAGGCCGGGGTTGGGCACTTCGCCGACACCCGGGATGCCTGAAACGGCTTCGGTGTAGCTTTGGAACGCCTCGGTCGCGCGCTCGATCAGCTCGTCGCCGAGTCGTTGCAGCGTTTCGAGAATGTTCCGCAGTTCGGTGGCTTCGAAGTCGGCCAGCGAGACGCCGACCCGCGGGGCACGCAACCCGACGAACATCCGATCGCTGGGCATCTGCGCGCCGCTGTCCGGATCTTCGGTGAACGCCAGCGGGTCGGTGTCGCGCGGGATGGCGGCGTTGATCGCACCGACCACCGTCGAGTCCGACAGCGTCGAACTGTTGAGCACGACCAGCGAGAGTTCGGTGCCGAGCCCGATGGTGCCGGCGGCGGTCTCGAGGGCTTGAACGAACGTGACAATGTCGGCTTGACTCGCGCCGGCGATATTGAACGTCGCGCCCATGCCGGCGGTCTGGCCTCGGGCGACGCTGTGACCAGGGCTGCTGCTCACACCGTCCTCGGCGCTGAGCGACTCGAGGGTGATGCCCGGGGAGGTGATGCCGACGACCGGGGTGAGCGTGTCGACCATCCAGCTGGTCGCGAAGTTCTCGACCGCCGCGCCGAAGGTCTCCCACTCCGGGGCGAGGGTGTCGTTGAACCACTCTTGGGCAAGGAACGACACCTCCGCGAGGAAGTCGCCCGGCTCGGACTGGGCCGCCGCGTCGATGGCCGCGCGGAACAGTTGCAAGGCGGCTTCGATCTCGCCGACCGTGGCGGTGACCGGGTCGTCGATGTAGCCCAGGTCGGCAAGACGCTCGGTGAGGTTGTCGAACTCGGCGACGGTCTGGTTAATGGTGACCGCCGGATCGCCAGCGGTGAGGCCGACGAGGGACGGTGCTTCGAGGCCCCGCCCTTCGAGGAGCACGCGCTTCTCCAGCTGATCGAGCATCATCGCCGAGCCGGACGTGCGGTTGCGCAGGGCCTTGGCGGTGCAGGCGGCGGCGTCGAGGATGGGCTTGCGCTTCCCGCCGCCGGGGGACCGGCCACCGTGATCATCGGGGTCGATGCGATAGTGCCGGCCGCGCTTGTTTACGCCTCCGGTCAGGGACTCGGCGGCGAAGTCAACGGGGCGATCGGCGCGTGCGCACATAGCAGACTCCTGGTCTGTCGCTAAAGCTGGTTTGTCGAACGCCGCACGCCTGTGAAAATCGGCGCGCGACCTTCCTACCCATGGCCGGTCCCAGTGGCCGGCCTTCCATCAATCACGCAACCCGACGCTCGATCGGACGGCGCGAAATGTCTTCCCCTTACTGACCGACGCTCAGCGCCGACGCCGCAGCAACGGCAGACCCCCGAGTCCGATGAGCGATACCAACGCCGGCTCTGGCACGGCGATCAACGTCACGATGCCGTCGTTGAGCGTCGTCGGAAAAACCGTCGGGATCGCTCCGGCCGACACGATCTCCGTCGGCCCGAACAAACTGTTCACTTCGAGATCGAACACCTGCCCGGCCGAGAAGCCGGTCGTGTCGATGAAGAAGGTCGCGAGCAGTTCGTCCACCCCGACCTCGATGTCAGCGCCAGTCACACTCAACGCAACGCTGGCGTTTTCGTCGTTCGGGAACCCGTCCACACCGCCGCCGACGAGGTCATCGACATCGGTCACGGTCACGGCGACACCGTCGAAGATCGTGCCGGTGGTGACGTCGAAACCCGTGATCTCGGGCGCGGGGCCACCGCCGGGATCGCGGATGCCGAGAATGATCGTCGCGCCGCCGACACGATCGGCCGGGTTGTCGTTCGAGATGCGGATCTCGAGCGGCTGCATGACGGCGTTCTCGAACGCCACTTGGTCACCCGCGTCGACAATAAACGCGGCACCAGCAATCGACGCACTGGCACAAAACGCGCCAATTCCAAAGGCAATTCGCATGATTCCTCCTACCCGGGCTCACCAACGTCAAGAGCCCTTGATCGTGTTTGCCGCGAAAATCGAGGCCGCCGCGACACAAAACGGCCGCAAGTCAGCGACCGTTTCCCTCAGGTCGCTGGCGCAATTCATACCAGATTCCTGTCACATGTGGATGCCACGAAACGTGAAAATTTTGGGCACGACTTTGTCCGTGATGCCCGTTGACCTTCGGGGTGCGAAAGCGAGGGGGTTGCGGTTATGCTCGCGTCAAACCACCGGAGGACATCCATGAACCGTTCAATCATTGCCGCCGCGGCTTGTTTTGCGCTGACTTCGCCAGCCCTCGCTCAGTTCGAGCCCGAGGATCGCACCGTGGCTGACGACGCTTTTCCTTTCGTGATCCCCAACGACGCCGCACCAAACGGGACCGCGATCGACGTTTCGCGCCTCAACACCAAACCCGCGGGTGCCAACGGTTTCATTACCACGCGCAACGGCGTGTTCGTCGAATCCGACACGGGCAGACGCATCCGGTTCTTCGCAACGAACATGGGCGCCGGCGAGGCGTTTCCGACAAAAGAGGACGCCGACGCGTTCGCCGCGCACCTGTCCAAGAAGGGCATCAACCTCGTGCGGCTCCACCACCTCGACAACAACTGGATGTACCCCGGCGGCGCGGGCACGATCTGGGACAACTCCGAGGGCAAGCACCAAGCTTTCAACCCCGTCGAACTCGATAAGCTCGACTACCTCATCGCCGCCCTCAAACGCAACGGCATCTACGTCAACATCAACCTGAAGGTCAGCAAGGAACTCGCCCCCGAAGACGGCTTCCCCGAGAGCATCAAAGACATCGGCTACACGCATCAGAAGCGCGTCGACCGCTTCGAACCGCGGATGATCGAGCTGCAGAAGCAGTACGCCCGTGACCTGCTCGGCCATGTAAACCCTTACACCGGGCTGCGGTACGCCGACGATCCCGTGGTGGCGTTCGTGGAGATCAACAACGAGAACAGCATCATGCACGAATGGCCCGGCCAGCCGCTCGGCGGGGACTGGGACCGGCTGCCAGAGCCGTTCAAATCAGAACTCGTGCGGCAATGGAACGTCTGGCTCGGCGACAAGTACGACAGCGAAGCGCGGCTGATCGAGTCATGGACGGGATCGACCCAACCACTCGGCGCGAGCGTTGTCCCCGAGGATCCCACCTGGGTCGAGGACGAGCACAACGGCACGACGCTCGACATCACGCCGGCCAACGGCGGGGCGGTCATCGACGTCACGAACGTGACGGGCACCGACTGGCATGCCCAGGCGCTCATCACCGGACTCACCATCGAGAACGGCGACACCTACACACTCCGCTTCACCGCGTCCGCGCCCGGTGTCTCGACGTTCAACGAGGACAAGCCGAAGCTCATGCGATTCAGCACCAACCTCGACATTCCCGAATGGACCAACCTCGGCCTCAACAACACCGTCACCCTCAACGAAACCCCACGCGTCGTCGAGGCAACGTTCGTCGCTCAGAACGCCATCCCCGACCACGCCCGCATCTCCTTCAGCGTCGGCAACGACGTGGGCAAGGTGGTACTCGAGGACATCGAGTTGATGCCGGGCGCGCCGACGTTCGAGATGGGCGCGGGCGAAACACTCGCCGACGGCACCATCGGCATGCCGACCGCGTCGACACCCAACCAGCGCCGTGACTGGATCGCATTCCTGACCGACACCGAGTTGGCGTTCACGAACCAGATGCGCGACCTGATCCGCAACGAGATCG
The DNA here is from genome assembly GCA_039182125.1 of Planctomycetota bacterium. Classification (NCBI taxonomy): domain Bacteria; kingdom Pseudomonadati; phylum Planctomycetota; species Planctomycetota bacterium. The sequence continues at coordinate 34,557 of JBCDCH010000001.1, read as the reverse complement.
GCGTACGCGTACCCATCGCCGACTCGCAGGTGCAATGGGGCGGGGCGACCGCTTACGTCCGCGAAGCCGACTCCGATTTCATCGACACACACGCATACTGGCAGCACCCGCAGTTCGGCGGCGAGGCTTGGGATCCGAACAACTGGACAATCGAAAACTCGTCGATGATCGCCGAGCTTGCGCGAGGGCGGTCCGGCTCGTTCGGCCTGGCCAAGTACCGCGTCGCCGGTAAGCCGTTCACCGTCAGCGAATATGATCACCCGGCCCCGAGTGACTTCACCGCGGAGTACATCCCGCTGTTTGCGACTTTCGGCGCGGCACAGGATTGGGACGCGCTCTACACATTCTCCATCGCCGCGATCGGCGCCGACGTCGATCGCATCACCGGCTTCTTCGACCAGAACAACAACCCCGCGAAGGCCGGCTTCTATCCGGCGGCCGCGTTGATCTTCCGCAACGGGCTCATCGACCCGATCGACACCGCCGCGACGCTGCGTGCCCCGGTGCCGTTGTGGAAGGCGGTCGAGGACGTGAACGCCGCGTGGCGGCGCGGCGATTTCGCCGACGCAGACCTCGCGTGGTACCGCGTCGCAATCGACCTCGATCCGGAGGAACCGGTCGAGGAAACGAAAGTCGACCGCACCGAAGCACGCGGAAGCACCTCCCCGCTCAACGTTACCGAAGACGGCGTGTACACCGCCGTCGGCGACGGGGCGGTCGTGGTCAGCGGCTTCATCGGCGGCAAGTCGATCGACGCCGGCGGGATCACGCTGACCGCCGAGCCGGCCGGGCTGGAATTCGGGTCGTTCATCGCCGTCACGCTCAACGACGATGATCTGGCCGACAGTGACCGCATGTTGCTGACTTACATCAGCCGGGCGTCCAACCAGAACATGGGCTGGAACGAAGCCCGCACGACCTTCGGCACCAACTGGGGCCATGGCCCCGTGCTCGTCGAAGTCCAGCCGGCGACGATCACGCTTCCGTTCGAGGACGTCACACTCTTCGCCCTTGATCCCCTCGGCAATCGCATCGCCGAAATCGAGACCACGCGTGTCGCTGGCGGGACGCAGTTCGATTGGTCGAATGATTTGAAGACGATCTACGTCGAAGCCGTCCGCGAGTGATCCCTCGGGCAGGAACCTATTGTCGGTCGTCCGCAACATCTGCCGATGTCGCGGCGTCGTAGTTACCGATGCTCCCTGCAATGTCGTCCGCCCGCCAGATGTATCGCATGTCCTTCACGGTGCCGTTCACGCACCGGGTCGTGTTCACGCGCGACGTCCTGGGCGACGACGCGGACGCGCTGATCGACGTGCTCGAAGCCGATGACCGCCCGCGTGTGATGTTCGTCGTCGACGACGGGCTCATCGACGAAGCTGGCACGCTGCTACACAAGATCGACGCATTGGGCGATCGCTTCGATGGTCGGTTGGAAATCGTCGGGGAGACCATCCGCGTCACCGCCGGGGAGGATTCGAAGAACGACCCGGTCGTCGTCGAACAACTGCTCGCTGCGATCGAAGCGCACGGCCTGGACCGACGCAGCTACATTGTCGTCATCGGCGGCGGGGCGGTCCTCGACACCGTCGGCTTCGCGGCAGCGATCGCCCACCGCGGCATCCGTCTGGTCCGGCTGCCGTCCACCACCCTCGCCCAAGCTGACAGCGGCATCGGCGTGAAGAACGCCGTCAATCTCCACGGCAAGAAGAACTGGCAAGGCACGTTCGCCGTACCCTGGGCCGTGCTGAATGACGAGGCACTGCTAGCGACTTTGTCGGATAGGGATTTCCGGTGTGGCTTCTCCGAGGCGGTCAAAGTCGCGCTGCTCAAGGACGCCGGCGAGTTCGACAAGCTCTGCGAAGACGCGGAGGCCATTGCGGACCGCGAGCCGATCGCCAGCTTCCGCGCGATCGAACGCTCGGCATTCTGGCACCTGATGCACATCACCCGTGGCGGCGACCCGTTCGAGATGCTCGAAGCACGCCCGCTCGACTTTGGCCACTGGTCCGCCCACCGGCTCGAACCCATGACCGACTTCGCCCTGCGCCATGGCGAAGCGGTCGGCATCGGCGTCGCCATCGATTGCTACTACTCGACGCTCACCCAGGGCTTCCCCGAGGGCGACACGCAGCGCGTGGTCCAATGTCTCACAGACCTGCAACTGCCACTGACGCACTCGGCCCTAACGCGGACCGACGAACTACTCGGCGGCCTCGAAGAGTTCCGCCAACACTTGGGCGGTCGACTCACGATTACGCTGCTCAAGCGCATCGCTCAGCCGATCAACGTGCATGAGATTGATGCCGTCGCGATGCGTGAAGCGATCGACGCCGTCCGTGAGCAGGGCGGCGACGAACCGGTCAACGATGCGATCGACGCGGCCTAAGCGTCATAGTCGAAGATCACCGGATTGAGCGGACTGTCGACGATTTCGCCGGGCTGAACACCGGGGCACCAGCTGGCCGCGTCGCGTTTGCGATTCTCGGTCTTCGGGTCGAGCAGCGTCATGTCGCGATCCATGTAGATGATGGTGTGGACCTTGCGCGGTTGGTCGGTCGTGTTGCCGCCGGCGCGATGGAGCGTCCAGCCGTAGTGGAAGCTGACTTCGCCGAGGTCGTACGGCTCGAAGCTGGAGACGACGCCGTGCTCCTTGATCGCGTCGCGGATGCGGCGCTCGGAGTCCTCGCCGATCTCCAGATCACGGCCAATGTTCTTCAGGTGACTGCCCTTGCCGAACTCGAGCGGGCCCATGTCGATCGGCGTCGCCTGCAACGGGATCCATGCGGTGACGGTTTGGCTCGTTGCAAGCGGCCAGTATTGCTGATCAACGTGCCATGGCGTGAATCCGCCGGCGGGCTCCTTGTAGAGGGCCTGATCGTGATAGAGCCTGACGCCGCGCGTTCCCATGAGATCCGTGGCGATCTTTCCGAGCCGTTTACTGAGCGTCAGTTCACGGCCGACCGCGGAGTTCTCCCAGATCCGGCCGAGTTGGATGAACGCCTTGCCGTAGGTATCGCGCTCTTCAAGCGGCCGATCCTTGTGGGGATTGTTCGCCATCACATGATCCGTGATGGCATCGCCGTAGTGCCGAAGTTCGTCCGGGGTGAGAATGTGCTTGAGTTTGATGAAGCCATCCTCACGGAACTGGCGAATCTGTTCCGGGGTGACATCGATCAACGTATCTAGGCTGAGTTGATCCGCGGTGGTGTTCATGGCTGGAAAGATAAACTGTCGCACCCATCCCAGCTTCACCACGTTTGGCCATTTCTGATACTCAATTGATTGTCCATGCGAGAACTACCCGGTGTTGTGGAGTATCTTGCACCAGCATGCTGCCAAGCCGAGAGCACATCCGATTGCCGATCGACGGCTCGTTTCGCGTCTCCCGATCGGTGTCACCGCGCGGCTTCCCGTTCACATGGCATCGTCACGATGAGGTCGAGCTCACGCTCATCGAGCAAGGGATCGGCCGACGATTCGTCGGCGACAGCATCGAAGCATTTGCCACCGGCGACGTGGTGTTGCTCGGCCCGAACGTCCCGCACACTTGGCAATCCGATCCACCCAAACACGACATCTCGATCGTGGTGCAGTTCCAAACGAAACTACTCGCGGACCGCCCGGAACTGAAACGTTGCCGGCGGCTGGTCGAAAATGCTCGCCGCGGACTTGCGTTTCGTTGTACGCCGAAAGAACGGTCGGCCTTTGTCGAACTCACCGAGGCATCATCGCTCGACAGGTTGGTCGGGCTGTACCAACTCCTCGACCGTCTCTCGCACAAGCGCGGCCGGCCACTGGCGAGTGACGGATACCTGACCGAAACAACCAGCAACGTGGTCGATGCGTCTCGGCTCGACAGGGCTATCCGTTTCGTTGAAACCCGCCGCAAGCGCGACGGCGTTCCGCCGGAACAGCGGACGGTCGCGCGGCACATCGGCCTGACGCCGTCAGCATTCTGCCGGTTCTTCCAACGCGCGACCGGCCGGTCCTTCACCGACTGGACCCGCGAAATCCGTATCGGTCGTGCGTGCAAACTGCTCGACGAAACCGACCTGCCAATCACGCACGTCGCTACCGAATCTGGCTACGCCAATCTCTCGCACTTCAACCGCCAGTTCCGCGAAGTCCGCGGCACCACGCCACGGGCGTACCGCCAATCACGTCCGGGGTAAGCGGCTCTGATCATTCGCCATGGGCTGTTGCCGCTAGCGACATCACTTAGTCAGTCATGCAATACACACTCTGCAAGTCAACGAAGCTATGAGCTTTCTTCGATTCCAAAGCTACCGAGCCTTGTTGCGCCCGACATCAGGCAGATGTCGAAATCAAACGTCGACTAAAGTCGAGTGTTGGAATTACGGTCGGTTCGAGTAGGAGTCCACGATGGCAACCTTCAAGCGACAGCCTCAACAGAAGCTCGTGCAGCACCGTACCGCTGCACGAGTTGCGTAGGGGTGAGCATCCGGCCGTGCGGAAACAGCACATGGCGCAGCGCCCGCACATAAGCCCAACACGCCAACGCTTGGATTTAACATAAGGCCGATTATCGGACGCCAACTTCAACACGGTCATCGAGGGTCCATCCGACCGGCTTGTTCTCGGCGGCGCGTGCCTGTTGTTGTGGCTTGCGTTAGGTTGTCCGGCCACGATGCCCGCGACACCAGCCGACCAACCATGGACCGACACCGTGAGACTCGTCAATCCGCTTTGCGGGTCCGAATCCGAGCGTGATTACTCGACGGGTCTGACCTACCCGGCGGTCGGTGTGCCGTGGGGAATGACGTACTTCTCACCGATGAACCGGCCAGGCGGACAGGTATTCACCCGGCGGCGCGACTGGCCGATCAACCGCCTCGACGGCTTCGTCGCGACCCATGCGGCCTCGGCGTGGGTTGGCGACTACGGCAGTGTCTCCGTCCTGCCAGGCGTCGGAACCGTGCAGGAACATCCGGCCGACCGTGCCGACTGCTACCGGCTCGACACCGAGCACAGCGCACCACACGACTACCGCATCCGTCTCGCCGCTTCGGGCATCGGATGCGAGCTGACCGCGACGGCCCGGTGCGGCATGCTCCGTCTCAACTACCCGGCCGACGCCGACGCACACCTGCTGGTGAATCTGACCACCGATGTATGTGAAGTTCACCAACACGGCGACCACGAACTCCACGGCACCGCCCGCGACGGCGTGAACTTACCCGAAGGTTTTGCGTGTAGATATGTCGTGCGTCTTGATCGGTCGATCACTTCGATCGAGCGTGTCAATGGTGCGTTGGTGGTGCGTTTCGACGCCGGGGATGGTCCGGTTCATGTCACGCTGGCGACGAGTTTCATCGACCACGAGCAGGCCCAACGAAACGCCAACCGCGAGATCGGCGGGCGCGACTTCGACGCCGTTCGTGCCGAGACCGAAGCCGCCTGGCGGGCTGAACTGGATCGTGTCCGAATCACCGGCGGCACCGACAACCAACGGCGAACGTTCTACACCTGTCTCTGGCGCACGTTGCTTTTCCCGCGCACGCTCACCGAGTTCGACGCGGATGACAACCCGGTCCATCGCAGTCCGTACACCGGCGGCGTCAAGCCGGGTCACCTCGTCACCGACAACGGATTCTGGGATACGAGCCGAACGGTCTACCCCCTGCTCTCGCTGGCTTGGCCGACCAAGCTCGGTGAAACTCTCGACGGTTGGCTGACCGCATATCGGCAGAGCGGGTGGATGCCCCAATGGGCAAGTCCCGGCCATCGCGCCGCCATGGTCGGTACCCACTCGGCTGCCGTCTTTGCCGACGCCATCGCCAAGGGCATCAAGGGCTTCGACCACGCGACCGCGTTCGCCTCGATGCTCAAAGACGCGACCGTTCCAGGACACCCCGACGGCGTGTACGGCCGACAGCAACTGCCCGAGTACCTTGAGCGCGGCTATTGCCCCGAAGTCGACGGGCTCGACAGCGTGTGCCGGTCGCTCGACTACGCGTACAACGATTGGTGCGTCGCCGTGGTTGCGGACGTGCTGAGCGAAACCGAACACGCGGCGACGTTCCGCAAGCGCGCCGAGAATTGGCGCACGCTCTTCGACCCCGTGACCAAGTTCTTTCGGCCGCGTGACATGGACGGGCAGTTCGTCGAACCGTTCCGAGAGTTTCTCTGGGGTGGCCCATATCGCGAAGGCGGGCCGTGGCAATACCGGTTCGCGGTGCCGCACGATCCGCGGGGACTCGCCGACGTCTTCGGCGGTTCGGACGCGCTGGCGGCCGAGATGCAACGCATGGTCGATACCCCGCCGCACTTCGAGGTCGGTACTTACCGCAAGGTCATCCACGAGATGGCCGAGATGGCCGGGGCGAACTTCGGCCAATATGCGCACTCGAATCAGCCCGTGCATGGCATGCTGTTCACCGCCGCACGAGTCGGTCGGCCTGACGTGACGCAGCGCTTGGTCAGGCGCGTGCTCGATGAGTTGTACTCGCCCGACGACTATCCCGGCGACGAAGACAACGGCGAGATGGGCGCGTGGTACGTCCTCGCGGCGATCGGCCTGTTCCCGCACTGTCCGGGCGACCCGAGCTACACACGCCTGCCGAGCCTGTTCGATGATGTCGTACTGCACGCCGACGATGGCCATGTGATTCACTTGCCGCGCGTCGAAACGACCGGCACCGTCGCGCACGCTGACGTGATCAAGGCGACACACCGAGGCGTATGAACTGTTCCGGCGGCGCGTCGGCTTCTCGCATCAAGGCCGCCATCTGGCTGCACATCCGCCGCTCGATTTCAAGGTCGTCGACCGGCGACGCCTGGTCGGGATCGTGCGACAGGTCGAACAAAAGCGTGTCGTTCGAGCCGGGAAAGTCCTTGTGCGGCACGCGCCAAACCGAGACGCCGTGCGTGTGGTCGAAAGGACCGGCCGGCTCGACTTGCAGCAGCCGCGGCAACTCGTAGCGGGAGTTCATCGCCGTGAGTTGCATTGTGTACGTCGACGCCGGCGGCGTGTCCTCACGGCCGCCACGGTAGTAGACGTGCGTGTCACCGACGATGTTCACACCCCGCCCGTGGTACCCGAAGATCGCCGCGTCGCGCACCGGTGTGTCGTCAGCGAGGACCGGCCCAAGATCCTTGCCCAACAACGTCGCGTCTGACTCGGCACCGAAGAACCCCAACAACGTCGGCGCGAGGTCAATGGCCGGCTGGACCAACGCCCTCCGCCGCTCACCCCCGACCGGCCGACGCGGATCGTGGATGAACAAAGGCGTGTGGCTGATCTGCTCGTACATCGGCGGATCGTTCTTCATCATCCAACCGTGCTCGCCGAGCAGGATACCATGGTCGGTCCAGACGACGAGCATCGTGTCCTTCCACATGTCGTGGCGGTCGAACGCGTCGAGCACCTTGCCCAGCGAGTCGTCGCACTTGGCCAGCAGCGCGGCGTACCGCCGGCGCGCTTGCTCAATGAGTGCGGGATCATCCGGCACTCGGCCGTAGTCGGGCCAGTCGTACAACGGTCGCTCGAAATCCGGCGATCCGATCACGTCAAGCCATTGGTCATCGCAGAAGAAGGGCTCATGCGGATCGAAGCACTCGACCTGCAACAGCCAGTTGTCTTCGGCTGCGTTGCGATCGATGAACGTCAGCCCCGCATCGATTGTCAGCGACTGGCTTAGCTTCTCGTCCGGCTGCATGTACGGCCGGTTGATCCAGTCCTGACGACGTCCCTTTCCGTTGACGTTATCGGGGATCTCCGGCTCGGCGACTTGCCCAATCCACGGATCGCCTTCCTGACCGCGGAACAACTCCCATGTGTCGTAGCGGCAGTGATAGTTCGCACCGCCATCCTCGAAGTAGTGATAGTGATCCGTTGCAAGATGTGAATACACGCCCTGTTGATCACGAAGCGTGTCAAACACGCTGCGATCGAACGGCTCGAGCGGGCCCCATCCGCGATGAAGAAATCCGGGCCGGCCGGTGTGCAGGTCGCGTCGCGCCGGCATGCAAGGCATGCTGCACACGTAGCTTCGTTCAAACGTCACCGCGCGATTGGCAAGCCGCTGGAAGCTGGGCGTGTGGGTCCAGTCGCAACCGTACGGCGCGAGCATGTGCCGATTGAGCGAATCGAACATCAGCATGACACATTTCATGCGATTATCGTCGCAGAAACGTGTTGCGTCACAACCGCGGGATCGTCAGCCCGCCATCGACTGTCACGACGCTGCCGGTCGCGTAAGTGAACTGCCCGAGTGCCAACGGCAGCACGGCTCGGCCGATGTCTTCGGGCTGGCCCCAACGCGGCTCGACGGTCAGGCCGTCGGCGATCAACGCGTCGTATTTGTCGGTGACGCCGGCGGTCATGTCGGTCTTGATCACGCCTGGGCGGACCTCGTACACGCCGACGCCGAACTCGGCCAGGCGCACCGCCCAGAGCTGCGTCGCCATCGCGAGCGCGGCCTTGCTGATGCAGTAGTCGCCGCGGTTCACGCTCGCGACGGTCGCGCTCACCGATGTGACGAACACGACGCTTCCCCGCCACCGCGCGTCGGCCTCGTGCTGCTTGCGCATTTGGTTGGCGACGGCCTGCGTGAGGAAGTACGGGCCCTGCGTGTTGATCCGGACGAGCCGCTCGAAGCTGGCTTCGTCGGCGTCGAGGATGTCCGCGCGGACATCGGGGGCGACGCCGGCGTTATTGATCAGAGCGTCGATGCGGCCGAACTTCGCAACCGTCTCATCGACAAGCTTTTGCCGATCTTCAGCGCTGCCGATGTCCGCCGAGACGTAATACGCACGCTCCCCGAGTTCCGCGAGCGCTTCGTCGGCCGTCGGCTTGCGGCCATTGATGACGACCGAACAACCCTCCTGGGCAAGGCTTTTAGCGATACCCAGGCCAATGCCGCGTGACCCACCGGTCACGATCACCACGCGTCGATCATCACTCATCACTTATCGCCTCCGAGACAGTCGAAGAACCGGTAATCCCTACCCGCCGCGAACCGCTGAACGAGCAACGCCGCTTCACGCAGGTGGTAGTCGCCCCACATACACGCCTCGCCGCGGGCGATCTTGGAACCTTCGGGCACATGGTCCCAGCCGAACGGCTGGTGATAAATGCTGTGGAGCAACAGTCCCTCGTGGTCGGCGTCGGTCGAGAGATACGGTTCGTCCAGCAGCGTCTTGAGGGTGGTCAGCCCGGCGGCAGTGTACTTGGCCTCGCCCGTGAGTCGGCCGTAGCGAATGAGCCCCTGGCACGCGATCGCGGCGGCACTACTGTCGATCGGCTCGTGATCGTTGAACGGATCGCTCGGCTTGCCGCGCCAATCGCCGATCTTGTCGAGGCTTGGGGCACCCGTGTCCCAGTATGGCACGCCGTCGGTCGGCGTGTGTTCGAGGTAGAAGTCGCACGTTGCTGCCGCGGCCTTGTGCATCAGCTTGAGGATCTCGTCGTCGTAGAGTTCGGGACGCTCGGCCGCGAGTTCGAGCTGCTCCGCGAAGCCGACCATCGCCCACGCCAAGCCACGCGTCCACGTGCTGAACGGGCTGTAACCCTGCTGCGTCGACGGGCATCGGTATGCTCCGCTCACAGGGTTCCAAAGCGTCTCGTGCGCCGTCCGGCCGCGGATGTCGTACGTGTCTCGGCCCTCGCCGTGGAACACGTTGTACTCGGCCGTCTTTCGCAAGTGCTCCCTCAACCGCCACGGCAAGTCGAGGAGTGCATCTTGCTCGCCGAGCGGGCGGTGTCCGAGCAGATGGCTCACCGCGACGATCCGGCAGCTGCGCACCGTGTCGACGAACAAACTCTGCGGCCCATTGAACGAATGGATGAACCCCCCACCGTCGGCCGTCTTCGTCCAACGCGCCGCCTGGACCGCGCCGCTGATCTGCAGCGCGAGTGTGTAAAAGGCCTCTTCGTCCTCGCACATATCGAACCGCCCTGCCCGGCCGAGCCGCAGGAGGTTGCCGTAGGTGCTCAGGTTGTTGAAGCCGTGATCGTGTACCCCGCCGTGGCTGACGTGGTTGTGCATCTTCTCGCGCGTGTTTCGCCAGCCGATCTGCAGGAAGCGATCTTCGTCGGTGACGTCGTATTGCAGCACCGCGCTGCCGTACTGGAAGCCCTGCGTCCACTCGGTCCAACCCTGCGGCTGATAGACACCGTTCACGGTGAACACCGGCGTCTTGCCGTCGCGCTGATCGGCGGACGCCTCAATGCGTTCGATCTTCCGACCGGACAAGTCCCACATGCGTTCGATCGCCGGGAGTAGGTCGGCCGGCGAGAGGTCAGGGTTGTGCTTGATCACGCTCATAGAGTACCTCGGACCGTTCGTGCTCGCCAAGCGTATGTGTCCGTTTTGGCAAAGTCGGTATACTGCACCCATGACCGGGCGAACACAGGTCCATGCAGCGATCCGACAGCTTTGCGGCGCAATCTTCAACGAACCGCAACGGCTTCGGGATGTCGTGAGCCATCGTGTAACCGGCACGTTCTCGATCGCCTCGCATCGCCATCGCGACGAGTTGCAGTTCGACCTGCTCGAGGATTGTTGTGGCGAAGCGTTGCTCGGTTCCGAGGCATGGCCGGTCTCTGGGCTGACGCTACTGGTGCACTATCCAGGCGAGCGTCATGGCTTCACGCTACGTGGGGGCCGGCGTTGGCATTTGAAGCTCCGCATGCCTCGGGTGGATCGAGTGTGGCCGGAGATTGTCACCGCTGCGCCGGCGATGCCACGGATCGGGCGGATCGCCCGTGAACTCGCAAGTTACTCGATTCAAAAGGAGGATCGGCCACCAAGGTTGCTCGCGCTCGTGACGGACCTGATGGCAAGCTGGCCGGTGCGGGACGTGTCGGCGCTGGACGCGGCGAGCGTGGAGGACGCGCGGGATTTGGCCGACGCCGTGGCATTGGTGCAGGCGAGCAAGGGGCCACCACCGAGTATCGCGGAGATGGCCGCAGCGGCTCACCTCTCACGGCGGCACTTCGCTCGACGGTTTCGCACGCGGTTCGGCTGCACCCCGGCGGAGTTCGCCGACACACACCGCCTGGCCCGGGCAAAGTCACTATTGCTCGGCGGGCAAATGTCGGCCGCTGCTGTCGCCGACGCCGTCGGCTTCACGACACACAGCGCGTTCACCCGCTGGTTCACGCGACACGTCGGCCAATCGCCACGTCGTTTCCGGACCGATCCACAGACCGCGTGAAATTGGCTGCTTGCGCACAATCACCAGGCTCGCGCTCGTGTAGACTCCACGCATGGAAACACGCAAGCTCGGCATTGTGATGAACGGCGTCACCGGACGCATGGGCACCAACCAGCACCTGATCCGCTCGATCCTCGCCACCCGCGATCAAGGCGGCGTGAAAGTCTCGCCGGAACTCGTGCTGATGCCCGAGCCGATCCTCGCCGGCCGCAACGAGAACAAGCTCCGCGACTTGGCCACCAAGCATGGCGTCGAGAAGTTCACCACCGATGTCGAAGGTGCGATCAAGAGCGACGACTGCGACATCGTCTTTGACGCCTCGGCCACGCAGCTGCGAGGTAAGTTCGTTCAGCTCGCGTGTGACGTGGGCAAACCGGTTTATTGCGAGAAGCCGACGGCGATCGAGACCGACGAAGCGCTACGCCTCGCCAAGCTCGCCGAGGACGCAGGCATCAAGAACGGTGTCGTACAGGATAAGCTCTGGCTTCCCGGCATCCGCCGACTCAAGCAACTCATCGACCAGGGCTTCTTCGGCGAAATCCTCAGCATCCGTGGCGAGTTCGGCTACTGGGTCTTCGCCGGCGACATCGACGACCAACCCATCCAACGCCCGAGTTGGAACTACCGCAAGGAAGACGGCGGCGGGATCATGGTCGACATGTTCTGCCATTGGCAGTACGTCCTGGCCCACACGTTCGGCCCGGTGAAGCGGCTGGTGTCAGCCGCTCGCACCGACCTGCCCGAACGACGCGACGAGGGCGGCAAGCCGTATACATGCACGGCCGACGACAGTGCGTACGCCATCTTCGAGCTGGCCGGCGGGCACAACGTGCCCGACGGGACGATCGCGCAGTTCAATAGCAGCTGGGTCACCCGCGTCCGCCGCGATGACCTGCTCACGATCCAAGTCGACGGCACCCACGGCAGCGCCGTTGCCGGCCTGCGCGAGTGCCACATCCAACACGCAGCCAACACGCCCAAGCCGGTCTGGAACCCCGACATCCCGCAGCCGATCGACTTCTACGAGAACTGGTCGCAAATGCCGGCCGCCACCGATTACGACAACGCGTTCAAGATTCAGTGGGAGATGTTCCTGCGTCACGTCGCGCTCGACGAGCCGTTCCCGTACACGCTGCGTGAAGGGGCCAAGGGCGTACAGTTGGCCGAGCTTGGACTGAAGAGCGCGGCCGAGCATTGCTGGGTCGACGTGCTGGAGTTGAAGTAATGCCAGAGCTATCCCGATGCGCCCCGCACACGATTACCTGCAAGCCTTGGTCGCTGGCCGAGTGTTGCGAGAAGTTCGCGACGGCCGGCTGCGGGGGCATCAGCGTCTGGCGTGACGCGATCGAGCCGGTCGGGATCGACGAGGCGGCGCGGATCGTGAAAACGAGCGGGCTCAAGGTGCCGGCGTTGGTGCGTGGCGGATTCTTTCACGAAGCCGATGCAATCGACGTGAACAAGACATGCATCGACGAAGCCGCCGCGCTCGGAGCGGAGATGGTGGTGCTCGTCGTTGGTGCGGTCCCCGGGCAGCCGATGGATGAGCAACACAAGCGCGTCGCCGACGCCATCGCGGACGTCGTCCCGCACGCCGAGGCCAACGGCGTCAAGCTCGCGATCGAGCCGCTGCACCCGATGTACGCCGACACGCGCAGCTGCGTCACCCGGCTCAAGGACGCGACCAACATCGCCGAGCACATTGGCCATCCGCTCGTCGGCGTCGCGATCGACGTCTACCACGTCTGGTGGGATCCGGACCTGGCGTACGAGATCGAAATGTGCGGGCGGTTCGATCGCATCTTTGCATTCCACGAGTGCGATTGGCGTGTGCCGACGCGAGGCTTTCTGCTGGATCGTGGCGTCATCGGCGAGGGCTGCATCGATGTGGCCGGCATTCGCGGTATGGTGGAATCCGCCGGCTTTGAGGGCCTGCACGAAATCGAGATTTTCAGCGAGGAAGGCTGGGTCTTGCCGCAGGACCAATGGCTCGAACGCAATCTCGCCGGTTACAAGGAGCACGGGTGAATGATTCACGCATGAAAAGCGGACTTGTGTCCATCACGTTTCGACAGTTGGACTGTGCCGGTCTCGTCGACGTTGCGGCACGCGCCGGACTGCAAGGCATCGAATGGGGCGGTGACGTCCACGTCCCCCACGGCGATACCTCAGCGGCCCATCTCGCAGCCCGCATGACCACCGACGCGGGACTCGCTGTCGCGGCGTACGGGTCGTACTTCTCGTGCCAACCCGGCGAAGCGTTCGGCCCCGTGCTCGAAACGGCCAAGGCTTTGGGCACGCCGGTGATTCGCATCTGGCCCGGCGATCGCATGCACAGCAACCCCGAAGATCCCGCCGCGATCGCCGATGCCTGCCGAAGTGCCGCCGAGCAAGCGGCGGCGCTTGATATCGTCATTGCCGCCGAGTGGCACGGCAACACGCTGACCGAAACCCTCGCCGGCGGGCTCGACCTGCACCGGCGCGTGGATCATCCGAACTTCAAGCTCTACTGGCAGCCGAGCCAACGCCGCACGTTCGAGCAGCGCATGGCCGAACTCGAAGCGGTGCTGCCGTGGCTGGCGCATGTGCACACCTTTAACTGGATCAACGGCACCGAGCGACAACCGCTCGCCGAGTCCGCCGACGATTGGCAACGCTACCTGACAAAGGCCGCGACCGCACCGCCGTTCGATCGGTATGCGATGATCGAGTTCGTGCCCGACGATGATCCGGCGATGTTGAACCAGGAAGCGGCGGTACTGAACGGGTGGTTGGGCAAGCTCGACGCAGCCTCTTGACGGCGATTTACCCGCGTGGCTCGATGTCGCCGCAGAGGTTGACGTCGAGGCCGAGGGCGGCCATGGCGTGGGCCTTTGCGAGCAGGCCGCGGGTGGCGGCTTTCTCGTCGGGGGCGTAGACGACTTGGATGTGGTTGGACTTGTGCTTGGCCATCATCTGGTCACGCGTCGTGCCGCGTAGGACCGCGTGCATGATCGGCCACTGCGGCGTGGTCTGGTCGAGGCGGTCTTGGGTTTCGTCCCTGGGCAGGCCGACGACGTCGGCGAGGCCGATGTCCATCTTGAGTTTGCCACCTTCGACGAACACGCGGGACCAGACGACGTGGCCGGGCTTGGACACGCCGGAACACGTCCCGCCGCCGAGGCGGAAGTACATCGGCGGCTGGCGGTGGCTGTGCGTGCCCTTCCATCCGCCGATGAAATGCGCCGGTGGTGCCGCGCCGCTGATCTCCAACACCCAAACGTAGTCGTCGAGCTCGGCCTTCTTGCCGTGGACGTCCTTGCCCGGCCCGGTGTAATGCCGGCCCCAGCGCAGGTCGTGCAGCGTGTTCTCCGGCGCGTAGCCGAGTTCCTTCCACAATCGGTAGGTCACCAGCCCGTCGAGCCCAGCACACTCGTCGACCTCGTTGAAGTGCGGCAGCGCTTCGCCCTTGTACAGCACGCGCTTGCCGTCGGCCGACTTCACCGGCGGACGGACCTTGTTGTTGAGCGTGCCCTCGACAAGGTCCGACGCGGGGGCCAGGTCCTTGAGCCCCTGCTGGTACTGGATGCCGATGGTGTCGCAGCCGAACTCGTCGGCGATCCGCATCGAAGCGATGTACATCTTGCACTGTTCGAGGACTTGGGCCTTGGTCAGCTCGGTCTTTTCCTTCTTGCCGAAGTGGAAGTTCACGCCCTTCTTGACGTACCAGTCGAAGACTTCCTTGGCGTCCTTGTTGCTGACCTGCGTCATGGCGTAGTAGAGCGCCGACTGACTGAGGCGCTCCTTGAAGACGCCGGTCGGGTTGAGCAGGTGGTCAGGCACGATCGCGTTGAACATGCCCATGCAGCCCTCGTCGAACACGCCCATGATCGGCTTGCTCGCACGGAACGCCTCGGCGAACTTGCTGCCGATCTTCTCGGTCTCGCTGACGAGGCTCTTGGCAAGCTTCGCCTTCTTGAGCTTGCTCGCCATCGTGCCGCTGTGCGATGTGTTCCAGCGCACGGGCTTGCCGGCGAGCCAGTCCGAGAGCTTGGCTTTGAACTGATCATCGGTCGCGAAGTCCTCGCTCCAAAGCGAGTCGTACTTCACGCCGGCCTTGGTCAGCGAGCCGTTGAGGTTGAGCATCCCGACCAGTCCCGGCCAGGTGCCCGACCAGTTCGCGACGGTGACGATCGGCCCTTCATGCTGGATCAGGCCGCTAAGCACATGATGGCTGTACTGCCAAACGGCTTCGGCAACGATGAGCGGCGCATCCTTGGGGATATCCGCGAAGACCTCCCGACCGTGCTTCTGCGAGTCGATGAAACTGTGGCCGACGTCTTTTCGGAAGCCGTGCGCCCGCTTGACGTTCGCGCCCAGTTCCTTGCACACGGCGATGAGGGATTTCTCCATCGCCTGCTGGGCGGGTTCGCACTTCTTGTTCGCGGATGGACGCAGGTCGCCGTTGGCAATGAGGTAGACGGTTTTGGCCATGACGGCATGGTGCCATGCCGGGCGAAAAGTTCAACGGTGAACGGGGTTCACGCCGAGCTGCTTCGCCTTGTACCGACGTGGCGTCGTGCCGAAGCGCCGCTTGAAGCGTGCGTGAAAATGGCCGAGGTTGGCAAAGCCGCTTTGCAGGCACGCGTCGGTGACACGCACGTCCGGGTCGGCGAGCAACCGAGCGGCATGATCGAGGCGAGCGTCGGTGACAAGGTCGGTCGGCGACTTGCCGAGTAGCGCCTTGCATGTGCGTGCAACGTGCTCATGGCTGTACCCGCAGGCGTCAACGAAGTCCGGCACACCACGCCGCAGGAGGTCGCCCGACAACGCCGACCGAAGCCAACCGGGTAACGGCGATGCCGTTGGCATCGGCGCGAGCAGGCCGACGAGCGTCAGCATGAATCGGTCGAAAGTCAGCAGATCACGCCGACCAGCCCGCATCGGCTCGGCCACCCGCCAAAGCTGCTCGAGCGCATCAACGTCGAGCGTTGTCCTCGTATCGCCGTTCACCTCTGGCCAATCGCTGTACCGCCGGCGCAGCGTCGTGAGCAATCGCGTCGGGAACGCGACGTTGCAAAGTGTGAAATCCTCCCGGCCATCAAATCCGTGGATGACGTCACGGTCGGCGATCCCCACATCACCCACGCTCAACAAGCGTTCGGCGTCGAGCCGACGCTCGGCCCCTTCGCTGCGGACAACCCAAAATATTTCGGCAAAATCATGCCCGTGCTGCATCGGTGACATTGCCCTGGGTCGCACCTGCGCGAAGTGAAACAACTCACCTCGGGCCAATAACGGGCTGAGTCGGATTGTCCTAATCGCGGGCGCGGGCATCAACACAACGTACCTTTTTTTCAAGCCGATGTGCGACAGTCGGCCACGTTTGTGCGAGACTTTCAACCATGACCACCGCCACGCATCCCAACATCCGCACGGACGATCCGCGTCTGACGCCGAACTTCGACGTCACCGTCGGCACCTTCCGCAAGCCGCGCTTGGACCAGGACGACGTCGCCGCTTACTGCCGCGATGGGTATCTGCTTTACAACAAGCCGGTCCTGCGCGAAGCGCAGTTCGACGGGCTCAAGGCGCACTTTGAGATGCTCCTCGAAGAACACACCAAGTCCGGCCTGCGGCCCGAGGCGATGGACACGCCCCACTTCGGCGATCACCGACTCTTCGAGTGGATCTTCTCCGACGAGATCCTCGACCTGGTCGAGCCGCTCATCGGGCCGAACATCGCGCTGTTCTCCAGCCACTTCCTGGCCAAGCCCGCGGGCAACGGCAAGCGCGTGCCCTGGCACGAGGACAGCTTCTACTGGAAGGACCTGATGAAGCCGATGCACGTATGCACGGTCTGGCTGAGCATCGACGCGTCGATTCACGAAAACGGTTGCATGAACGTGATCCCCCGTGCCCTGCACGGTTACAGCGAGTACGCCGACGTCGACGCGGACGTGAACGTGTTCGGCTCGGAAATCAAGTGGCTCAAGAACGTCCCGACCGACGGCGTGGCCGACCTGACCGATGCGCCGGAGAACGTGCTGCTCCGCTCGCAACGCTGCGAGCTTCGGCCCAACGAGGCGTCGCTCCACGACGCCCGCCTCATCCACGGCTCCGACCCGAACCACTCCAACATGCGCCGCTGCGGCTACACGATGCGGTTCATCCCCGCGTCGGTGTTATACGAAGCGAAGAACCACAAGTGGCCGCACCAGATTTACCTGGCCCGTGGTAGCGGCCACCCGGACAACCAGTACGCCGACCCGACGAGGGATTACCCCGACCTGTTCGCCCAACGCTTCGGGACGGGCAACAGTCACTGAGCAACGCCCGTATCAGAACCCGACACGATTGCGGGTGCCCTTCTTGCCGATGGCGACCTGGTCTTCCCACACGGCCAACCCGCGGCCGTCGGTGAGCGACATCTGGAAGATGTAGACGCTCTGCTTGAAGTCGCCGGCTCGCGTGTAGTTCTCGATGATCTTGCCGCTGAGCGTGTAGTCTGCCGGCGCGGTGTTGGACCGTCCGGTGAGAAACTGCTCGGCCTCGGCGGCTTCGCTGGCCAGAACGTCTTCGTTGCCGATCGAACCGACCGTCGAGGTCAGCACCCGGCCGCTCTTGTTGAGTTCGACCCGGATGGTCTTGTTGACCTGGTCCACGTCGAACTGGCGGTCGGAGACATTCGCGCGAACGCTGCTGACGGCGAGGACCGCCGGATCGTTGGCGTCGAAGCGTGTGATGGCCGGGTGCTGGAGCAGCGAGTTGACCAAAGCAAGCGCGGCTTCGTTGGCGTCCTTCGGGTCGATACCGCGGACGCTGGTGATGGCTTGATCCTCGGCGTAGGGATCGATCTTGATCGCCTCGCGGCCGCAACCGACAAGCGTAATACCGAGTCCGGCGAGCAACGTGAGTTTGAGAGCGATGTGATTCATGGGTTGTTTCCGTATCGGCCGTTAGTCCGCCGGCTCGGTCAGCTTCAGCTTGAAATCGCGCACGCCCGGAACCGGGGCAACGCCTTCTAGGTACACAATCTCCCGACCGCGGATCCATTCCTGACGCCAAGCGTCCTGGCTGTCACTTTGGTACACGAGGCCGTTGGGCAACACCCATTCCCACTGGTACAGAAACCGTTGCGGCTCGCGGGTGAGGTTTTGGATTTCCACCTGCACAACGTACGGCTCGGTCTCCCGCTGCTCACGAGCGCCAACGACCCGTGCGACCCTGTTCAGGCCGGGATCCGTGATGACCTTGTTGAGCAGTACCGGATCCACGACGGCGGTCTTCTCCACCGGCTCGTAGGTGTTGGTGCTGGAGCAACCGAGCAGCAAGGCGACGGGAATGAGGAGGGCGGGCAGTTTCATGGTCGTTGGGAAAGACACGGGACATGTCGCGGCGTTAGGGGACGGGAAACTCCCGCACGAGTAATGGCGTGCCAGGGTAAACATGGCGGACGAGCACGACGTTGCTCCGGCCGCCGGACAGTTCGATACGGACGGGCCGCCCGTCGGGCGTTTGTAGTTCGAGGACGCGGTTGTCCGGCGTGGGGATCGCGAGGATTTGATAAGTCTTGGGCAACGTACGCCAGGTGCGCAAGTCGGCTTGGTTACTCGCGGTGAGCCAGAGGAGCGTGGCGATCTGCACGGCGGCATCGGCGGTGCCGTTGCTGCGTCCGTCGCGACCGACCGACTGCAAGCCGGCCGCGACCGCGCTTTTGAACACCGCGATGGTCACCGACTTGGTGATGATCCCCGGCAGTCGAGCGTTGAACTCGCTGCCGATGACCTCGTCCATGTCCGCGACGATCTCACTCCGATATCGCGTGCCATCGGCGTAGACCGTGAGGTACGGCGCGCTGCTCGGTTGACGCTGTAGAAACGGAATGGCGATGTTGAAGGAACTGAGTCGATCGGTGACGAAAATCAGGGGCAGGTCGAGCCGGAACTCCTCGAGCCGCGGCGCGAAACCCTCGGCGAAGATCACATGCGTCACGCCCGGCGTCCCCGCCGCACCACGGTCGGCGGCGTCCTGCAACAGCGCGACCGTCTCTTTCGACACGCGGTCCGGCAGCATCCGCTGCACCCGGTCGAAACTACGCCGTGCCTGATCCAAATCACCGGACGACTCGGCCGTCAAAAGCCAAGTCAGGCCGGCGACGTACTCCGCATACGGGTTGAGAAACATGCCCTCGCCACGCAACGCATATCCCTCGGCCTCAGTCAGATCACCGCCGGCCGCACGCATGCGGGCACGGGTACTTTCGGCAAGTCGCGGGTCTTGCAACGCATCGGCGGCACCACGCCCCTCGCGTCGGCCCAGCGCTTCCGCCGCCGCCGCGTTCTCGGCTTCGATCTTCTCCGTGTACCGGTCGGCCGCGTCGGTCTGGCGGTTGCGGATCGACACCGCCTCACGCCGAGCACCCTCGTAGTCGCCGAGTTCGAGCAGGATCAACGTCTTGAGCGTCGGCACGAGAATGCGGTCGGCCTGCGTGCCGCGATACGGGAGAAACGTCAGATTCGTGAACGCCGCCCCGCCCTCGTTGACGAGCCGGATGTACGGCCGGTCGTCGTGGACCGCGATGATCTCGTCGGCCCGGTCGAGCGCGAACAACGCTTCGTCGAGCAGCCCGACCGTGTGGTAGACACTGCCTTGTTCCACGCGTGCCAGCAGTGCATCGAGCGCCGGCGGGCGCGGCTCGCCGCGAGATTCCCGGTACGAACGAAGCTCGCCGTAGCTGCCGTCGATTTCCGCCGCCAAGTACCGGACCGATCGCTCCGCCGACTCAAGCCGGCCGTCCTGCAATGCGCCCACCACCGGGTCCATGTGCGCGTTGTACGACTTGCGACAACCAACGAGGGCGAGCGCGAGAACAGCGAGAATGGCGATACGCGTCACGTTCATCGGGGCGACGGCGAGCTACTCCTGCTCCATCGATTCCATCTCTTCCATCGGCGGTGCGGGCCGGGCGATCAAACCCTTTTGCAGCGGGCCGCTCTGGTCGAGGACGATGGCAACCGAGAAGTTCGGGCGGACACGAACGATACGGATGGCACCGACGAACCGTTCGCTCGTGCCGAGTACTTCGCCGGTGTCCGGATCGACGAGCGGCTCACCGGGGGCGAACAGTTCGTAGACCTGTCCCTCCTGTGCCCCGCCGGTGTCACCGCGATTGATCGTCACGTCCTGCGGGCCGACGGCGACAACCTTGGCCGGATAGATCACGTCGGTAACCCGCTGTACCGCGATGGCGGCAAACTGATTCGACGCTTGCCGGATAGCGATACGGGTTGGGTCACCGTCCACGAAAGCGCGATCCGAAACAGTGTCGCCGCTGCGTGGCGTGACAACGAGGTTGACGGATTCGATCAGTACGCCGGTGTCAGCGTCGTAAATCTTCATGACCCCGCCGAGCTGCACATCCCGCCGCATAAGCGTGCGCCCGCTGGCCGGCTGTACGAGCGTCGCGCCGATGTCCTGGTAAAAGTCGATGTCTAGCACGACGAGAAAATCGAGCCCGGGAACCTGAAACGCATCGCGCGTCGCCGGCCCGTTGCGGTTGCTCAACGCCTTTTCGTTTCGCAGGTCGTCCAGATCGCCTCGGGCAACCACCTCGAACTTCCGAGCCCCGTTGAACGCATCGAGCAGTTGGTCGTCGATCGCCTCCCTCAGGACACCGAGCGAAAGGCCCTTGCCCTCCTGCTGGTTCCATTGGCCGACACTATCGGACACGGTCACGGGTGCGATCCCGATCACCGGCCGTTCGGCAAACGCGGGGATAGTCAGGCAAAAAGCGACGAGAAACGTGCAGATTCGTTGCATGGCGAACGTTGAGACACGCAGCCACCCTGTCCGTTGGCCTCCAAACACCCCGATCATTTCCGGATCGTCCTTAACCCTGACCCAAACGTACTAGCAGATTCTAGGGAGTTGGCGAAGCTCTCTTCGTGGAACCGTCTTCCGGTAATCCCAATCCTGCTTTCGAGGAGGAAAGCCACTACTGCACCGCCGTGGAATCGGCGCTGGAGTCGGAACGTCGACGCATCGCTCGAGAGTTGCATGACGGTCTCGCCCAAGACCTGACGGCGCTCTCGTTGGTACTCGGCGCAGCGACGTCCCAGCAGGAGCTGCGCCAGGCCGCCGAACTCGCCGGACGGGCGTGTGACACGGTGCGGCGACAGATGATGTTGCTGCATCCACCGCCGATGGGCCGTGACACGCTCATTGGCTCGCTGCGGGCTTTGGCGGAACGAACGACCCACGAAACGGCCACGATCGTCACCGTCGACGACCGCCGGCTCACCCGTTCCCCAGGTGCCGTCGGCTACGACCTGCTCCGCGTCGCCAGCGAAGCGATCCACAACGCCCTGCACCACGGCCGAGCTCGTAACATCCGCATCAGCCTGCGTGACACGGTCGATGCGACCGACCCCGAACACCGCTGCCTGCGGCTCACGATCACCGACGACGGTCGGGGCTTTGATCCAACCACGACCAAGCCCCGAACCGACGGGACCGGCCGTGGCCTGGGGTTCATGCGCGAACGTATCGAGGACGCCGGTGGCATCTTCATGGTCCGCTCCACGCCCGGTCGCGGTACGCGCATCCTCGTCGAAGTCGCCGCGGCGGCAGACCAATCGGTCATCCCGGATGTCTGGAAAATGGAGGTCGCCCGGACGCTCGCCAGTCGCGACTCCGACGTGAATTCTGACCCGAAGCCGGAGTCAGATTCATGACCAAAGGCAACGGAGCACCGCCCAACGGCGAAGCGGCCGCCAACCGACCCGGGCCCAGTTTCGTGAAGGCCCGTGAGTTGGCCGGCCCCGCGTGGCTCGGCCGATGGCTTCTTCGCGGCGAAAACACCGGCGGATCGCTCGCCCTGCGCGAGTGCGAGCTTCCTGTCGGCTACGCCACCCCGCCGCACATGCTCCTCCACGACGATGTCAGCGTGATGGTCCTCGAGGGCCGCGTGGACTTCGCCTGTGACGGCGAACGGGCCGAGTTGGGGGCCGGCGATTGTGCTTACCTCCCCGCACGTCGGCCCCGCTCGCTCAACAACCTCGCCCCCACCGCCTCGCGCGTTCTTTTGGTGTTTGCACCGCCGGTGACCTTGGAGACAATGCTCAACGAGTTCGATCGCCTCGCGGCCGCGGGGAATCTCACCCCCGGCGAGGCCCGCCGCCTCGCGACCTTCTATGGTCTGATCGTCGCCGACCCCGGCAAGGCAGACGCATGAGCCACCTGTCCCAACACTTCAGACTCTTGGTCAACACCACCCCGGCCGTGTGGTGGGCGGAGGTGGCGTAATGAGCACCACGAAGTACCGAAAAGGAAACGGCCACGCGACTCCCGCTGTCCGGCTACATGAGAAGTGCCAAGAGGCAGCTCTCCAGCGGGTTTGGGTGAACTCAAAAACCTGGGTCGAGAATGGACCGCTCCGCGAGCAGATTGTCATGTGTAAGTCCTTGCGGCAAGGATCCTTCTTGCGAGGTCGGCAGAGCGAGTTCACGCCTGTTCCATCAATGCCAGAGTTGTGCTTGATTTACTTTTCTGACTTATCCAAGACAGCATGCCGCGCGTTCGACTTCGGCCACGGTCGCTTTTCTGGTCCGTCACCTCGTAACGCCTTTTTACTCACGCCGGCTCATCTGCTGTCTGTCCTTAAGGGGCCGGCGCAAGATCATATGGATTACTTCGTGCTCTCCCAACCGATGGCCGAGGTGAACCGCTTGGCCGCGTCAGCGGGATTGACCACGCCCGACCTCGGGCCGTTGCACGCGGGGGTCATTCGCGATGCCACGCTCGAGCGGATGATGTTGCTGCTGGCCGAGCAAGTGCAGGCCGGTGATGCCGCGTCGTCGCTCGCGGCCGACGGGCTGCGGGTGTCGATCACAGGCCGGCTGTTCAGTCTGGCGGACACGCCGGTACCGACCGCGCCCAAGCGGGCCAAGCTCACCGGTGCCGCGTTGGCGAATGTGCTGGAACTCATGCACGCCCGGCTCTCCGAAGGCGTCTCGCTCGACGAACTCGCCGTCGTGGCCGGCGTGAACCCGATGCACTTCGGCAAACTGTTCAAGGCCGCCACCGGCGAACCGCCCTATGCACACCTGACCCGCCTGCGGATCGAAGCCGCCAAGCGACTGCTGCGCGACCGCCCCGAATGGACCATCGCCGCCGTCGCTCAGGACTGTGGCTTCTTCGACCAAAGCCACCTGTCCAAGCACTTCAAGAACCTCGTCGGCACCACCCCTGCGGCATGGCGCGACCAAGCGTGAACGTCATGTCGGGGCGAGGCGCTGACTATTCCGTCAACTCGTCCGTGGACACGTCCGCGACACCGAGGGCGCTCAAGCGGGTCTGGGCTTCGACGAAATCGGGCTTGAGGTCGAGGGCTTCGGTGTAGCAGTCGGCGGCTTCGCGGAACTTGCCCTGGCGCTCGTAGATCGCGCCGATGTTGTAAAGCACGGCGTGCGCGGGAAGCACTTTCGAGAGGTGGATCGTGCCCTCGCCGACGCGACCCGTGCGAACCAGAAGCAGACCGTAGTTCACGCGTGACGCTTGGTGATACGCGTCGGCGTCGATGCCTTTGGCGTAGGCGGTCTCGGCACCGAGGCGATCACCGGAGAGTTCGAGGCAGTAGCCAAGGTTGGCGTACGCCGCGGCCGAACCGTTGGTGGCCGAGACGTAACGGTTCCAGACATGGCGGGCCTCGTCGTAGTTGCCGCTGCGGGTCAGGAGTACGCCCAAGTGGTAGAGAGCCCGTTCGTGGTTCGGGTTCAGGTTGAGGGCTTTGCGGTAGCTGCTCAGCGCTTCGGACGTTCGGCCCTGCATCTCGGCGAACTGACCGGCGGCCGCGTGAGTGTCGGCGGTGATCGTGATCTTGCCGCGCGAGAAATCGTCGTCGGCCGTGAGTTCCTGCTGTCGCAGCGTGTTGTTGCCGAAGCCGTCCTTGTTTTGGTTACAACCGACGGCCGTCGACAGCGTGAGGGGGCAAGCGATCAGGGCGGCGAGGACGAGGGTGTTGCGCATAGGAAAGGCTCCGCGGGGGATTTGGACCGTTGGAGGTGATATCGGCCGATCACACGCGGAGGCATGAACGATCACATCCGAACCCTTGCACGGGGCAGCGGACGGTCGTATCACGGGGAAGTGGCAAGCCCGAACATTCTTTTTATTCACTCGGACCAGCACCGCTTCGACTGCGTCGGCGTCAACCAGCCCCACGCCCTGGACGGGCCCAACCGCCTGGTCAAGACGCCCAACCTCGACCGCCTCGCCGGCGACGGGGTCAACTTCACCAGCGCGTACACGCCCATCCCACTGTGTACCCCGGCCAGAGCGTGCTTCCTCACCGGCACCTGGGCGTCGATCCACAAGTCGTGGGTCATCCCCAACACGCTCGGCTACCGCCCCGCTCCGGACGAGCTGCCCAACCTCTACCGCCTCTTCTCCGACGCCGGCTACCGCGTCGCCCACATCGCCAAGTATCACAAGGAACTCACCGGTACCCCACTCGACCACGGCGCGGCTTTCTACCAGGACGAGGAAGACGGCTACGACGAATGGCGTGCCGAACAGGGCCTGGAAAAACGCCCGATGACCAACGGTTTCTGGGGCGAGACCGACGACGTCGACGAGGACATGGGCCGCATTGCGTGGGGCGCGCGTCACACGGCGGACCAGATCAAGGCGGGCGTCGACGCGGGCAAGCCGTTCTTCGTGCGGTGGGATCCGAGCGAGCCGCACCTGCCGAACATCGTGTCCGAGCCGTGGGCGTCGATGTATGAGCCGGGCGAGGTCCCGCCGTGGCCGAGCTTCCCCGACCCGCTGACCAACAAGCCACCGATGCAACGCCGGACGCGCGAGCGCTGGGAGTGCGAGGGTTGGGACTGGGAACAATGGCAGCCGGTCGTCGCCCGCTACCTCGGCGAAATCGCCCTGCTCGACAAGCACGTCGGCAAGCTGCTGGACCTGCTCGACGAGCTCGGCGTGGCCGACGACACACTCGTCGTCTACTCCACCGACCACGGCGACTTCTGCGGCGGGCACGGGATGAACGACAAGCACTACTGCGGCTACGACGACATCCTCCACGTCCCGCTCATCGCCCGCTTGCCCGGCAAACTCGACGCCAACACCGAGTGCAACCGCTTCGTCGTCCACGAGCTCGACTTGGCCAAAACCTTCCTCGACGCGGCGGGGATCGACGCACCCAAGTCGTTCGTCGGGCGCAGCCTGTTCGACGAGGTTGCCGACGTCGAGCCGGCGCGGCAGGACGTGTTCATGCAATACAGCGGCACGCAGCAAGGCCGGGTCGATCAGCGCTACCTGCGCGACCGCCGCTGGAAGTACGTCTACACCCCCGCCGCCACCGACGAGTTGTACGACTTGGAGAACGACCCGGCCGAACTGACGAATCTGATCGACGATCCGCGGTACGCCAACGAACTGCACCACCTGCGCGAGCGGATGATGGTGTCGATGAAGGAAGCGAAAGACCCGCTCACCGGCCCGCTGTGGAAGTGGCCCGAGCGGATTCAGCCGTAAATCTATAGTTTCGGCTTGACGCCAAGTTGATGGAAGCTATCCTCAAATGACTATGACGCGTGCACGCTTTACCTTCGCATATCGCCTCACGCTGCTTGGCAGCGACGGATGGTGCATGGACTGACGCGTGAGCGAGTCGAACGACTCTGAGAAACGCCCGGTCAGGCACCATCCGCCTGATCAGGCGTTTTTATTTTGTTTTCGGCGTATTCCTGGGTGACGCCAGCGCCGAATCACAACACGGGATGGCAGCTCGATGGTCGAGCGTCCGACTGAAACTCGGAAGGTGGAGGTTCGAGTCCTTCCCATCCCATTAATGTATGTATGCAATCATTTTCCATAGTTCCGGGTCGTGTTCCCCATGTCTGCCTGTAAAGCAGATGCGACACAACATTGGGGCGGCACGCGATCGGTTCGACTCCGACGCGACCCACTTCACACCGTCCGCGTAGCCCAACTGGCAGGAGGCGTCTGGCTCAGGTCCAGAACAGTGCAGGTTCGAATCCTGCCGCGGACATTCCCCCCCTCATCACCCCGGCACCGTACGCCAACCGGCAGAGCGGCCTGTTCGAGAGACAGGTGACCTGCGGGTTCGACTCCCGCCGGTGCCACCTCAACCGAAATCGCAAGCGCAGTCGAAGTTGCCGCAGCCGACGTCGAACACACCGGCCCCGTCGGCGACCCCGCAGTCGAGCGGCCCAAGGTCACAACTGGGCACGTCGCAGGCCGACATCGCGCAGGCATCGATGGTGTTGTCACGAAACGCGTTTCGACGGTCGCGGCGTTGTTGCTTGGTCTCGCGTCCGATCACCTTCGCCGCCGCTCGGCAAGCGGCAAACCGACGTTGCATGAGCAGGCGAAACCGCAGCACCCCGGCTCGACGTATGACACGCAGGCCATATGCCGAGCACGAGTCGCCACCGTGGAGCAAGCGATGCGGGCACGCGAAACCCTTGCGTGGCGAGAGCCAACGTCGATAGGCGTGGATCAGAACGAGGCCGGCAGCATCGACCGGACGCAGGCGTATCGCTCCCATGGCCGGCGAGCGTAACCCGGCGTTCGACAATCACGCGTGAGAAACATCGGCCAAGTCTGTAACGGTCACTCCTGCGGCCCACGCGGACCCGCACCGGGCCCACCCCGGCCAAGACGCGGCCGACCGCCGAAGTCCAACGCGGGCGGAAGCTCACCGTCGAGCAATCGCTCGACTTGCTCCTCCGACCGCTCGTCGAGCGCAGCCTTTTCTTCTTCGACCGCCGCCATCTCACGTTGCAGGCGCTCCCGCAATCGCTCGAGGCGATACTCGCGTTCGCTGAGGCCGACGAGGATCAGTTGTTGGACCGCCGACTTGAGTTCGTCACGGGCCGAGGCCTTGGCGTCTTCGCCCTCGGCGGAGCGAAATGCGAAGGCGAGTTCGGCGATCCGATCCTCGGCCGACACCCGCTCTATCGCCAACTCCCGCGATCGTGCCCCAAACCGCTCGCTGGACAGGTCGATTCGAGCATAGTTCATGACCATCCGCTGCCGCAGGCGGGCGACGGCGACCTGCTGCTCCTCGCTCGCATCCTCGGCGAACCTGGTGAAGAGGCCGTACCGGAAAGGTGAATGCTCCTCGAAGAACGCCAATGCCGAGTCGACGGTCTCGGGATTGTTGGCGGCCTGCATCGCCCGACCCCATTCGCGCAGCGGACCGTCACGCCACCGATCCCCGGGCCCCTCGCCACGGGGACGCCTGCGCTCACCTTCGTCCACCGCCGGGCCGCGTTGGTCATTCAAAAACCGTTCACGCATGCCACGCCGGAGACGTTCCGTGACGCGCTGAGCCCGCTCCTGCCGAACTTGCTCTTGAGCGTCCGGCTCGTCCGCAGGCGCATCGCCACCGTCCTGAGCAAACGTCGGACACGCCAACAGCGTCAGCACCGCGACCACCGAGAAGATGCGAACAGGTTTCATCAGTAGACCTCCAGGATCGGGGCAAACGCGTCGTACCCGAAGTCATCGAAGCTATCGAGGTCGTAGTACAGCTCGTCGACCGAACCGGCCGCGTACTCGAGGCCGGCTGTATCGTCGACCGTGTCGGCCAGCCCGTCCCCGATCAGTTCGTCAACGCCAAATGCCCACTCGACCTGGCGCTGCAACGTGGTGACGTGCTCGTCGGGCAGCGTGATGTCGCCGTTGCCAAAGTTGTTGGCGATCGACGGGCCAATCTCGGTCGGCGTGTCACGCAGGCCCCAGTAAAGGAACCCGCCAATGACCACGGCGGCAGCGGCCGCGCTGCTCAGAACCCAGTTCGGCACCCCCGCCAACGGCCGCTTCCACGGCTGTCGCTCCGGACGCTCGACCGCCGGCTGTGTCAGCAGCTGCTCGCGAACACCCCGCAGGGCTGCGGTCGTGCGGACCGGACGCGCGCCGGTGTCGGCTTCGGACACCGCTTCATCGAGCCATGCCAGATCTTCGGTGAGCCCGGCATACCGCTGCCGCAGGTCCGGGTCGTTGGCGAGTTTGGCCCGCAACTGCTCGGTGGCCGCATCGTCGAGTTCGCCGACCGCCAGCAGCATGAGGTCCGCGTCGAGCGGGTCGAGATGGTCGTTTACGCCGTTCATGGTTTCACGCTCACGTGTCTAATCCTTCCAACGCTCCACGGAGCTTTTTTATTGCCTTGTGCATTCGGCCAAGGGCGGTGTTCAGCGGACAGCCGAGCATGTCGGCGATCTCGACGAACTTCAACCCGCTGTAGTACCGGAGCATCACGACCTGCTTCTGGGCGTCGGGCAGGTCGTCGATCGCGGCTTTGAGCCGGTCCGCCGTCTCGCCGTATTCGATCTTTGTTCGGGCGTCGTCGGCGTGGGCCATATCACTGACGAGCCGGAGGTGGGCCTGGGCGTTGCGGTCACGCTTGGTCCGGCGGTGGCCGTCGTAGGCCTTGTTTGACGCGATGCGAAAGAGCCAGGCTTTGAAGTTCGCGTCCTTGGCGTCCGCGTCGAACCGGTCGAGGTGTTCCAGCACGCTCAGCCATGTAGCTTGCATCAGTTCCTCGGCCGCGTGTTCCGAGCCGCCCACCCGCCGGAGATAACCGCCCAACGGCCCGGCGTACCGCTCGATGAGCTGCTCGGCGGCATGCGGGTCGCCGTCCTTGAGTTGGCGCACCAACACCACGTCGTCCACGTCGGATCCCGCCAGGCGCAACGCGGGCACGGGATCCTCCGGGTTGGTGTTGGGCACAACCGCCACGCGTGGCACCATAACGCACCGCCCGCGAAATCTATTGCAACCTCGACCCGCAATTTTTCTACTCTCATCCAGATGACCGACCCCTACACCAATGCCCCAATGCGCTACCAAGCGGACCGATCCAACGCCAGCGGCCTTGGCATCGCCGGGCTCATCCTCGGCGGTATCGCGATCTTCATCGCTTGGATCCCGTGCGTGAACGTCGTCGCGGCGGTCATGGCCGTGGTCGGACTCGCACTCGCGGGGGTCGGACTCTTCGCGGCGATGGGCGATAAGCGCGTCGCACGCGGCTTCCCGATCGCCGGCCTGCTCGCGTCGGTGATGGCGCTGGTTGTCTTCGTGGGCAGCTACGTCGTGGTCGGCCTCGCCGTCGAGAAAGGCGTCGAGGAAGCCAAGGAAGGATTCGCCGAGGCCAACGCCAACGCCCGCGTCGAGATGATCGACCGCGCCGGTGCCCTGCTCGACGAAGCCACCGCGTTCATCGCCGACCCGGACATCACCCAGGCCGAGCGCGACCGCCTGACCGACCTCACCGACCGCATCGCTGCGGAGTTGGAGAAGGAAGAAGATGCCGGCTTCGGCAACAACCTCAAACTCGGCGGCCTCCTGCTGGAACTGGAAAGCCGTCTGCAAGTGATCAAGAACCGCCCGACGACGCTGCCGGCGGAAGTGGAAGCCTTTTCTACAGAGTTCGAGTAGCGGGACGCACGTTCAGCCGCACTTCGTCGTGAAGATCGGGCCAACGATCGATGCGGGCTTTGGCTTCGAGGTAGCAAATGTGCTCGACATCATCGATCGCATAGCGCGGCCAGACGTCGGCGGGAATCTTGAT
The DNA here is from genome assembly GCA_039182125.1 of Planctomycetota bacterium. Classification (NCBI taxonomy): domain Bacteria; kingdom Pseudomonadati; phylum Planctomycetota; species Planctomycetota bacterium. Next base: position 4,787 of record JBCDCH010000001.1, on the reverse strand, counting down.
GAGCAACGCATCGTGCGGCGGTGCCTGCTCTCCGACGGCAATGGTAACGCGGTGTAACTCCTCAACCTCAAAGCTACTTGAGCGTCGTTCCTTGATGCACATCTCCTGACGGATGACCAACGTGAGCCGCCAGTCGTGGAGAAGGTTAGCATTGCCGAGGACGCGAACCTCCAGAGCCGCGGGTTGGCCGGCGGTAAGCGTCGGCGGATCGAGTATGACCTCGAGCTTAGGGTTGCCGAGCTGCAACAACCGGCGACCGAATGTCCATCCCGCCATACACGTCAGGGTGACGATGATGCCGGCAAAGACCACATTAAAAGCTGGTATGTATCCGCGACGCCATCGAGCGAAAAGCAGACGGCCACTGCGAGCGGCAAGACGGCTGCGAACAAGGTACCGGCCCAAGCGGCGCTCGCAGTGCGCTCCGCTCCGGCGATCCAACGGAAGTGCTGAGTCGAACGTCGCGGGCGGGTGAGAAAGCCGGTCACGAGCATCCCAATGCCGATACCCAACGACGCGAGGCCGCTAATGACATACCACGATTCGCGATTCCAACCCGGTTCCAACAGCGCACGGCCTGGTGCGACCGGGTCGACGACACAGGTGGTGCGGCTTTCGAGCACTTCCCGCCGTGCCTCGGCGGCGGCGCGAGACTGGCGACTGGGGCTGGTCAGACCGAGGCGTTCACCACGATGCACCGTGCCATCGTGGACGTACGTGAAACTGCCGACGATGTCGTAGTGGACCCGGCTCTTTGGACCTTTGCGTTCGTCGATTCGCAGGTCAACGTCGACAAGCTCGGCCTCCACCCACGCACGCTGTTGCCACCATTCCGCCACCGTCGGCCCTGTTGACAACCAGAACCACCCACAACCGAACGCAATGAGGACGGGGGCGATGAGCCAGTGCCAGCCCTTGAACGACATCTCGCGCCAGAACGGTATCGGGTAGATTTGCCCCATGATTCGATGATACCGATGCCCGTTCCGAACCGCGATGCGGAGCATCGCAGCTTGGCGCGGGAGGGTTCAGCACGCCTGCCGGAAGTGTTGGGATTGAAGCACATAGCTGCGACGCCCCAGCGTCGCGGCTGGGCTACGGTTCATGCCACCCGTTCTCGAACACGCGCCAGCACCGCCTCGTACCGCTCCCTTGGTACACGCCTTCGGTTACCCGGTCGGCCCAACGTGATCCATTTTTTCGCGCCGCCGTGGTAGTCGCTGCCGCCGGTGCGCAGCAGGCCGTGTTGCTTGGCGAGCAGGTCGAGTTCGTGGGTGAAGCTTTCGCGGTGGTCGTTGTAGATCGTCTCGATGCCGTCGAGGCCGAGGCGCGCCAGGTCGGCGATCTCGGCGCGGAGTTGGGCGAAGTTTTCCTTGCGGAGCTGCTTGGGGTGGGCGAGGACCGCGACGCCGCCGGCGGCGTGGATCATTTGGATCGCCTCGGCAGGCGTGGGCTCTTCGCGGCGGACCTGCAGGTGGCTGGCCTCGCCGAGGTACCAGCGGTAAGCGAGGTTGGGGTGCGCGACGTAGCCGCGATCGGCGAGAACTTTCGCGAAGTGCGGCCGACCGATCTGCCCGCCACCGGCGGCCGCCTCGAGTTCGCCGAGCGTGATCGAAATGCCGGCGTTGTTGAGCTTCTCGAGCAGTTGTGCATTGCGCTGTTCGCGGGCCCTTTGGAGTGAGTCGGTCAATGACAGCAGTGCGGGTGAGTCCACGTCGATCCCGTAGCCGAGCAGGTGGATGATGCCCGGGCGTGGGTAGAGGCAGGAGACTTCAATGCCGGGAAGAAAGTCGATGCCGAGGCGTCGGCATTCGGCGGCGGCTTCGGCGCAGCCGGCGACGGTATCGTGATCGGTCAGCGCGATGGCCGAGAGCCCCGCCGCCTTGGCCTTGCGCACCAGTGCCGCCGGCGCATCGGTGCCGTCGGACGCGGTCGAATGGGAATGCAAATCGCAGAACAGCGGGCGGGTGAGACTCACGAGGCTTTCTTTGGCTGGCGCTTCTTCTTCACACTAGCCGGCAAGTTCTGCTCGTAGATCGAAACGAATTTCTTGACAGGCATCTTCGCCACGCACTGGCCGACGACCTTCAACGGCACGTCGTCGAGCGACTTGACGCGGATGCAGCTCGCGCCCATGTCCAGCTTGCGGCCGTCCTTGGTCCGTGCGTCGACGAACCATTCGCGCAGCTCCGGCTCCATGTAGCTGCAGAAAAGGTAAATGCCGATATGGTTCTTCTGTGACGCGAGGTGGGCAAATGGCAACGGCTGTTTCGGGTCGCAGTGGTAGCCGTGGGGGTACAGCTCGTGCGGGACGTACCAGCCGATCATGTTGTACTGGATGCCTTCGGCGTACCCCTTGGGCAGCTTCGCGTTGATCGCAGCGCGGATCGCCGACACCGCTTCGCGGCGATCATCCGGCAACGCGGCGAGGTACTCGTCGACGGTGGTGATCTTCGCCGAGGTCTTGGCCATCGCGACAGGGTATCACGAAGTCGCTTTCGTCAAGTAGACTCCCGAGCGATGAAGTGGATCGCGATCATGATCGTTCTCGGTTTGGCGTCGATGGCGCATGCGGATTTCTGGGACGAGCCGCGACACGGGGCCAACTCGTTCAACGGCGCGCCACCGGACCGGACGTACTTCGATGCCGCTTCCGACGCGGGGATCGAGTGGATCCGCCTGACGTGGAGCAAATGGCCGAGCGCGGCCGACGATGCGACCCTGGGTTCGTTCCTGCAGGGCAGCGCGGATGACTACGACGGATTGATCGACGCGGACCTCGCGGTGTTGCGGCGGGTGCTGGATGACGCGGAGGCGGCGGGCGTGAAGATCGTGCTGGTCCCGCTCTCGCTGCCCGGTGCGCTCTGGCGTCAGCACAACGACTACGAGAGTGACGCGCGGCTCTGGACCGATCTGGCTTACCACGACCAGGCGGCGCGGTTCTGGGCCGACCTTGCATTGGCGGTCCGCGATCACCCCGCGCTCGTCGGGTACAACATCGTCAACGAACCGCACCCGGCCCGCTCGGTCGAAGGCGACAGCGTCGACGTGGTCGCGTTCACCGAGAAGCAGCGCGGACAGGCCGGCGACGTCAACGAGTTGTATCGGCGGGTTGCGAAAGCCATCCGCGCGGTGGATGCCAAGACGCCGATCATGCTCGACGGGCCGAACTATGCGGCGGTCGGGTCGATCGCGGCACTTCAACCTCTACCAGACGAACTGGGACCGACGTTGTACGCGGTGCATTTCTACGAGCCTTGGGCGTTCAACCATTGGCCGACGCACGAAGGCGCATGGTCGTACCCCGGCATCATGGACTTGCCCTGGGGTGAGGGCGCGCAGCGGGTCGACGCAACCTACATCGACGGCAAGTTCGAGAGCGTCGACGCATGGATGGCTCAGCACGCGGTGCCCGCGGCACGGATGGTACTCGCCGAGTACGGCATTCAACGCCGCAACACTGGTGCCGCCGAGTACCTTCGCGACGTTCGCCGGGCCGCGACGGGCCGCGACCTGCACACCGCCTTCTACGCCTTCCGGGAAGACGTCTGGCCGATGATGGATTACGAGTTCGGCATGCAGTTCCCGCCGACCCAGCGTCACGACAACGAGTTGTGGCGTGCGGTGCTGGGCGAGTGAGATGAAAACGAAAGCCCACGCCTTCAGGCGTGGGTCTGCCGCCGGTCACGCATGCAGACCCACGGCTAAAGCCGTGGGCGTTCGTTGCGAAAGGTCACACCGTCACGCCCGGCGCTTCGGGCGTTGCCTCGAAGAGCGGCGTGGAGAGGTAACGTTCGCCGACGCTGCACATGATGGTGACGATGGTTTTGCCCTTGTTCTCGGGGCGGGCAGCGATCTTGGCGGCGCAGCAGATGTTGCCGCCGGAGCTGATGCCGCCGAGGATACCCTCTTCGCGCGCCAGGCGTCGGCCCCACTCGAAGGCCTCCTCGTTGGTCACCGTCATCGTCTCGTCGACGGCGGGGATGTGCAGGTTGCCAGGGACGAAGCCGGCGCCGATGCCCTGGACCTTGTGCGGGCCTGGCTTGACGTCCTTGCCTTCCATCGTCTGGCAGATCACCGGCGAGTTTTCGGGTTCGACGGCGATCGCCTTGAAGTCCGGCTTGCGCTCCTTGAGCACTTCGCTCACACCGGTGATCGTGCCACCCGTGCCGACGCCGGCGACGATGATGTCGACCTGGCCGTTGGTGTCCTGCCAGATTTCCTCGGCGGTGGTCTTGTGATGGATATCGACGTTGGCGGGGTTCTGGAACTGCTGGGGCATGATCGCGCCGTCGTTGTCCTTGAGCAGTTCCTCGGCCTTGGCGATCGCGCCGCCCATGCCCTTCTCGGCCGGCGTGAGCACGACCTCGGCACCGAGGTGCGCGAGCAGCCGTCGACGCTCGATGCTCATGGATTCGGGCATGGTCAGGATGCAGCGGTACCCCTTGGCGGCGGCGACGAAAGCGAGCGCGATGCCGGTGTTGCCGCTGGTGGGTTCGATGATGAGCCCGCCGGGTTTGAGCGCGCCCGACGCCTCGGCCGCCTCGATCATCGCGACGCCGATGCGGTCCTTCACGCTGCTGAGCGGATTCATGAACTCGCACTTGGCGAGGACGGTCGCGTGGTCGGCGGGGACCAGGCGGTTGATCTTCACGAGCGGGGTGCCGCCCATGACGTCGGTGATGTTGTCGTAAACGCGGCCGTGGGGTTTCAGGGGCATCGGATGTGTCTCCTATGGGGTTCGCGGGAGTGTAGCCGCGTTGCTCCGCAACGCTGGGGTAGCGGGG